>RFHT01000785.1 GCA_003696835.1 Bacteroidota bacterium | reverse complement strand
CGCTGAACCTGAAACAGAAGAAGAGAAAAAAGACGAATAATATTTTCTACTTCTACTTTATCCAGGCACCTGCCATCGTTTCATGGCAGGTGTTTTTCGTTTTGCAGCCCTAATTCACCACATTGAGCCAGCCGCCGTCCACATAGTAGGAACCGCCCACGCAATAGCTGGCCAGGGGGGAGCATAAAAACACAAAAAAATGGGCCAGCTCTTCGGGCGTGGCAAAACGCCCGATGGGGGTGTAGGATTTGGCCAGGCGGTCGAGGTACTCCTGAGCCGTTAAGCCTTCCCGCTGGCCCAGGGCCGTAGCCGTTTTTATCCAGTCGGGGGTCAGGATCAAACCCGGGTTGATGGTGTTGACGCGAATGTTGTGTTTAATGGCTTCGTGTGCCAGACATTTGCCAAACATGAGCAGAGCCGCTTTGGTGGTATTGTAAATGGGCTCATAATACAGGGGCTGGCGGGCGCAAATAGAGGCATTGTTGAGAATAACTCCGCCCCCTCTTGCCTTCATCAGGGGCATGCAGGCCCGCGACAGGCGCACGGCTGCCATCAGGTGCAGGTCCCAGTAATACTGCCATTTTTCGTCGGATGCTTCGGCAATGGTTTCATCGCTGCCCGTGCCGGCGTTGTTGATGAGGATGTCCACTCCACCGAATGCAGCTTCCAGGTCGGCCATCAGGGTCCGTATGTCTTCGGCCTGGCTCACATCGGCTTTAAGGGGCAGTACCTTTACGCCAAACGTGGATTGCAAACGCTTGGCTTCCCGCTGCAGGCGGGCTTCATTTCTGGCACACAGGGCCAGGTGTACGCCTTCGCCTGCGAGGGCTTCTGCCACAGCCAGCCCAATGCCTGCGCTGCCTCCCGTAATGAGGGCAATGTTGTTGTTGAGTTGAAGATTCATCTGTTTGCTTTGTTTTGAATTAATCAAAACAAAGAAACAAAATTCTCCGGCCTTTGCGGTCGCTTAGTTGGCAGCTTTGCCGCCGGTCTCCACACCCAGCTGATGGGTGTAAAAGCGGCGGCCCGCCTGGTCGGTCAGGATGAGGCGGTAGGCCGCTACGCCTGCCGGAGCCTGGGTGTCGGCAAAGGCATAGTACACTGCCCTGGAGCTGTGTCCCTGTCCCGGCTTGAAGCCTATCTGCTGCCAGCTGCCATCCTCCGCACTACGGCATTCGATAGCGAACCCCTTCAGCTGCAGCTCCCAGGCCGTACCCCACTCCAGGCTCACGCCCTGCCCAGGCATGGCGTAGGCCTCAAAGCTCAGCAGGGCCGCCGGCAAAAGGGTGTCGGCCTCTGCCTCTGTACACTGGCCAAATCCAGGCTGCGGCAGTAGCCACAGCAGCAACATCATGGACAAAAAGCTGGTCTTTTTCATATCAGGGGGATTATGATTGAACTTCTTCCGAAAATTAAATTATCCCCCTGTACAAAAATAACCCTCCTTTAACGAAAGCTTACGGTCATATTTGGGATAAAGCACAGAAAAACCTTTCATTCATACTTTTCGCTATGCGGTACTGTTTTTTAATATGCCGGTAATTTTTTTCATCATCCGCCCATTTCTCCTTTCCAACTACCTGGCTCTCTTACATTTTTTCTCTTTTCGAAAAACGGCAAAGAAGCGCATATTTTGAGCCGGTATAAGGTGGGGAAGTTTGGCTGGGGGAAAAAAAATAGGCCCCTCCATACGGAGTGGGCCCTTATTACCGCAAAGCCAATACGATTTTCCTACACGTCAATTCTTTAGTTGAGCACCACCACCAGGTAGCGCGAATGTTTCCAGAAAGCGTTGGGGTCCTTGATCGAAAGCTGATCAATGCGCTTGTCTTCGTTGGTATCCACCAGCTCGTAGGAGTAGGAAGGGTGGGAAGTGAGCAAGCGTGCTTTTTTGGAATCAAAGGGTATATTTTGCGTTTGTGTGATGTCTATGCGGGTGAAGGCATCTTCGGCAAAGTCGTTGTTGATTTTTTTGGCCTTCACGATGACGTTCTTTTCCTTCAGCTCTTTGGCCGTGCCAGCGATGAAGTAAGCCGTGTTGAGTTCCTCGGTTTGATTTTCGAGCATCTCGCGCTGCTCCTGCATGTGGGCCTCCTGCTCGGCCATGCGGGCGGTTTTTTCTTCATTGGCAGCTGCCAGGGCCTCGGTGCGCGAGCTGAGGTCGCTTACGCGGGTGTTCAGTTCTTCTACCTGTATGTTGGCATCGGCCAGTTGGGCCGTGAGCTGTGCGATGCTGGTATCTTTCTCGGCCAGCTGCTGGTTGAGGCGGGCAATCATGCGCCGGAACTGCTTGTTCTTGATTTCAGAATTTTTCAGCTTCTCATTCAGGTCTTCAATGATTTGACGGTTTTTGGCCATCAGATCACCAATCATCTGTAAATCTTCATTGATCCTGTCTTTGCCTTCCTTCTGAATTTCAGGGTCTTCGCTTTGAACTGCGATCAGGTTTTCGCGCTCTTTTATGACAGTGAGGTTTTCTTCAAAGTCGTTGAAAGCTTCCATAAAGTCGTTTAGCAAGGAGTCCTGCTGCTGACTTTCCATGGCGAGGCGCTGGTTTTCCTGTTCCAGCTTTTTGAGTTTTCCGTTACAGCTAAACAGCATCAGGGCTGCAGCTATGGATATAAAAACAAAATTTTTCATAAGTAACTGTGGCTTTAGGGAATGCAAAAAAAAATTTGACATTCTGCAACTTTTATCCACTAAAGGACAAAGGGCGTTCCAGAGCAAAAACAAAGTGTATTAAGCTGATAATCAAAGTATTAAAAATGTGGCCATTTGCCTTTTTATCCCAAAATGAAAAAAGCATTCCCAAAATGAGAAAGCCATTGAAAGAAAAAAACGGTATTCTCCCATAATTATCTTATCTTTGTGCTTCGATTGTGCAAAAAATAAGCATTGCACCATTGTGATTAGCAGGGTCCGCGGCACACAAAGCCTGAAAATTGACAAGAACAAAGCGGACCGGAGATGGTGAAGATAAGAGTCTGAAAGTGTACATATAGTTTGAGTATAAGACAGGTCCCGGGTTCCTAACTTCATCAACATGCTAAGTAAATAAAGCGCAAAAGCGCGACAGGTGGTAAAGGTTATCACCTGAGAAACAACATGTTATGAAGAATTTCACAGACTTGGGGCTGTCTCAGCCATTGGTTGACACTATCCTCGATTTAGGGTTTGAAAATCCCACCCCCATTCAAAGCCAGGCTATTCCCCACTTGCTTGACAAACAAACCGACCTCGTAGGCCTGGCCCAGACGGGCACAGGCAAAACGGCTGCTTTTGGCCTGCCGCTGGTAGAGCGCGTCGATACCGGGCAGTCTCATATACAAGCGCTGGTACTGGCTCCTACCCGTGAGCTTTGCCTGCAAATTACCAATGAGTTTGGGCTTTTTAGTAAACACCTGCCTCACTTGCGCATCACCCCGGTTTACGGAGGGGCCGACATACAGGGCCAGATCAAATCCCTGCGCCGGGGCGTGCACATCGTGGTGGCTACCCCCGGCAGGCTGCGCGACCTCATCCGCCGCAAGTGCATACAGCTGGGCAATGTGGACTTTGTGGTACTGGATGAAGCCGATGAAATGCTCAATATGGGCTTTAAAGAGGAACTGGATGACATCCTGACCTACACCCCTGAGGAAAAGCTCACCTGGCTGTTTTCGGCTACCATGCCCAAAGAGGTGCGCCGCATCTCACTTCAGTATATGCTCGATCCCGTGGAACTGAGTGTAAAGGGGACCCAGGTTGCCAATGCCGACATTGACCACCAGTATGTAAAGGTATATCCCGCCCAGCGCTTTGAAGAGCTCAAGCGCTTTCTCGATTACGACCCCAGTACCTTTGGCCTGGTATTTTGTCGTACCCGCAAGGACAGCAAAGACCTGGCCGAGGCCCTGCAGCGCGACGGCTACAATGCCGATGCCCTGCATGGCGACCTCAACCAAAGTCAGCGCGACCGGGTAATGGGCCGCTTCCGCAACCGCCAGCTCCAGTTGCTGGTGGCCACCGACGTGGCCGCACGCGGCATAGATGTGCAGGACATCACCCACGTATTTCATTTCAACATCCCCGACGACCTGGCCTTCTATACCCACCGCAGCGGACGTACCGGCAGGGCCGGAAAAAAAGGCATTTCGCTGGTACTGGCTCATCCCAACGACATGGGCCTGCTTCAACGGCTCGAGCGCACCATCAAGGTGAAGTTTACCGAAGCAAAAATCCCGGCCGGAAAGGATATATGCGAAAAGCAATTGCGCAACTACCTGCAGAAAATCCTCCATACTGAGCCCCACCAAGACCTGCAGGACTTTTTGCCTGAAATGACAGCAGAGCTGCAGGAGCTCTCCAAAGATGAACTCATCCAGCGCGTGGCTTCCCTCTCCTTTAGCCGCTTCTTTGAAAAATACCGGCATGCACCCGACCTCAATGCAGTGCGCGGCCGCAAAAAACGCCATTCCGCTGCCAATATGCAGCGTTACGGTGTCAACCTCGGCTTCTTCGACCTCGAACACAAAGGCCAGTTGCTCTCTTTTATTTGTAAAAAAACGGGGGTTCCCGGTAGTGCCATAGGAAAAATCGACATGCGGCGTACGCATTCTTCTTTCGATGTGGACAGCAGCATGAGCCCACAGGTGGAAAAAGGCTTTGAGGGACTTTCTCTCAACGGCAGAAGCATTTACCTCAATGCCGAAAACGGGAAAGCCAATGGAGCCACAAAAAAATCGAAAAAGAAGAGAAGACACCGCAAAAAATGAGATTCATACAGGAATTTCCTACCTTTGGTATGTAGATAGGCACGCCCATTTTTTTTAAATGCAAATGGCCCGGATCAAAGAAAAGAAAATTCCTTTTGAAATCAGCACGGGGCTGAGACGCTACCTCAAAATGTATGGCAGGGAAATGGAACTGCCCATACAGTACTCCGATTTGCTGCGCTACAACAACGGCATTACCCTCTACGACAAGCATGGGGAGGACACCCTGTGGATTTCGCTCATCTACAGCCAGGATGACCTCAACCACATCAACGAAAGCCTGAAGCAGATATACGCCATCCTCAAGGCCAATGGCGATATGTCGGTGATGCAGCACCTCTACATCGAGCGGGTGGACCTCTGCCTCTACGGCAATACCCAGCCCTTTCGCGTGCGCGTCGTTAACAAGATCAACGACAACTGGGATTATTTCTACATCAAGCATGCCGATGCCTCCCGCGTATATGGGCTGGAGCTGGAACACCTGCTCTCGCCCAACCGCATCAGCTATGTGGTGGACCAAAATACCCTCATCGAAGAGCACATAGCCGGCATACCCGGCGCCGAATTTTTTGAAAGCTACCTCAAATCCGGGCGGGTGGAAAACCGCACCCGCCTGGCCAAGGAGTTTGTCAAGTTCAACGAGCGCTGCTTTGTGCGCCTGCTGGGAGACATGCACTCCAGCAATTACGTCATCGACATCACCCCCGACTTCGAAGACATCCACTATCGCATACGCGCCATCGACTTCGACCAGCAGTCGTACGAGCCCAGAAAAAGCATCTACATGCCCCAGTACTTCAAACAAAACATGCCCATCATCGAAGTAGGGCTGCAACTGATGACGCCCGAAACGGTGCGCCAGTACCAGAAGGAAGAGCGCGCCATGATCGCCAGCCGCATACGCTACTCCGGCCAGCAAATATGGGACCTGATGAAATACATGGTCAAAGCCCAGATTTCCCAGCCCCAATACGTGAAACAGCTGGCCGAAGAACTGGCCAACCACTACAAAGATAAGCGCTTTCTCAACTGTGCCACCATGGGCGCCATCGTCAAATGCAGCCTGGATATTTTACTGGAAAATAACTAACCCGACATCGCTTTTCACATGAACGCTCCTCCTCCTACCCAAGAACTCGACATGGCTTTTGTACGAAGCCACTTCCCCGCCCTGCAACAGCAATGGATTTACATGGACAATGCCGGCGGCTCCCAAACCCTCAAAACAGTGGCCGACCGCATCAGCGACTACCTGCTAAACACCAATGTGCAGGTGGGGGGATCTTACGAAATTTCGCAGCTGAGCATGCAGCGCATCGCAGCGGGCTCGGCCGCCATGGCCACCCTCATCAACGCCGCCCACCCCCAGGAAGTCGTCATGGGGCCCTCTACCAGCATGATGATGCGCATCCTCTCCCTCAGCATGGGCCGCATGCTGCAGCCAGGCGACGAAATCATCGTTAGCAATGCCGACCACGAGGCCAACGTCAGCCCCTGGATGGACCTGCAGCGGCAGGGCATTAAGGTGCATATCTGGAAGATCAACCCCCAAAGCTTTCGCCTGGAGCTGGATCAACTGGAGCAGCTCATGAATGCGCGCACCCGCCTGGTGACGGTCACCCATACTTCCAACGTGCTGGGCATCCTCAACCCCATCAAAGAAATTGCCCAGTTTGTGCACCAGCGCAATGCCTGGATCTGTGTGGACGGCGTAGCACACGCCCCTCACTGCCTCATTGATGTGCAGGAGCTGGACGTGGACTTTTACGGCTTCAGCTTTTACAAAGTGTATGGGCCCCACTACGCCCTGCTCTACGGCAAGCGCGAGCACCTGCTGCGCCTGCCCGGCGTCAACCACTATTTCATAGACGGGCCGGAAATTCCCTATAAATTTCAGCCGGGCAATGTCAATTTTGAATTTGCCTACGGCATGCTGGGCCTTACCGACTACCTGCAGGCCGTGGCCCGCCACCATTTTCCCGGCGAGCAGGGCAGCATGCGCCAGCAGCTGCAGCGTGCCTTTGAGCTCTTTGCCCAGCAGGAAGCACGCCTCAACCAGCGGCTGCTCCACTGGCTCAACTCCCGCCCCAATGTGCGCATCATAGGGGAACGCTCGGCCCACCGCAACCTGCGCGTGCCCACCATTTCCTTTGTGGTGGAAGGCCGCGACAGCCGCGAAATCGTGGAGCAGGTGGACCCCCACAAAATTGGCATACGCTATGGCGATTTTTATGCCAAAAAACTCATACACGACCTGGGCCTGGAAGCCCAAAACGGCGTGATACGCGTCAGCCTGGTGCACTACAACACCCTCGAAGAGGTGGACCGCCTCATCGAAGTACTTGAAGGCCTCATTTGAGCCCCCATCTCCACTTTTAGCCAACAGTTTGTATGAAAGAACGCATTCATTCTTATTTCCAGCAACACTATTCCGCACATCCGCTGCTTGTATGCGCCCCGGGGCGCGTCAACCTCATAGGCGAGCACACCGACTACAACCAGGGCTTTGTGCTGCCCGCCGCTGTGGACAAGGCCCTGTACTTTGCCCTGGCCCCTAATGGCCGCCGCCGCATGCGCCTCTACGCCCACGACCTGCAGCAGGACTTTGAGGTCGCTCTGGATGAACTGCAGCCCCTGGAGGGCGGCTGGCCCAACTACCTCATGGGCGTGGTGGCCCAGTTGCAGCAGGCAGGGCATGAGATAGAGGGCTTTGACTGTGTGTTTGGCGGAAACATCCCCCAGGGGGCGGGCATGTCGTCATCGGCCGCCCTGGAGTGCGGCCTGGCTTTTGGCCTCAACCAGCTCTTTGGGCTGGGCCTGGACCGTCTGCAGCTGGCCCGCATCGCCCAACTGGCCGAGCACACCTACGCAGGGGTGCAGTGTGGCATCATGGACCAGTACGCCAGCCTCTTTGGCAAGGCCGGCCACGCCATCAAGCTCGACTGTCGCAGCCTCTCGCACGAATACATCCCTTTCGACCTGCCCGACTACCGCATCGTGCTGTGCAACACGGGGGTGAGCCACTCCCTGGCCGACTCGGCATACAACCAGAGGCGGCAGCAGTGTGAAACGGGGCTGCAAGCTGTAAAGTCCCTACACCCACAGGTACAAAGTCTGCGCGATGTGAGCATGGAGATGCTACAGCAGGCACGGCCCCTCATGGATGCGCTCAGCTTTCGGCGCTGCGCCTATGTGCTGGCCGAAAACCAGCGGCTGCAGCAGGCCTGCGAAGCTCTGCGCGCAGGCGATCTGACCACTTTTGGCCAAAAAATGTATGAATCTCACCAGGGCTTGTCTGAAGAGTATGAGGTGAGCTGTGAGGAACTCGACCTGCTGGTGGCCCTCACGCGCGACCATCCCGCTGTGGTGGGTGCCCGCATGATGGGCGGCGGCTTTGGGGGCTGTACCATCAACCTGGTGCAGGCTCAGGAGGTGGAGGCATTTTGCCGGCAGATGCAGGCGGCTTACCAGGCCCAAACGGGCATTCTGCTCCAAACCTATGTGACGCGCATTGAGCAGGGGGTGCGTGTGCTGGCTGGGTAGCTCTGGGTTGGGTTAGCCACGAAGCTTTGGGGTTGGTTGGGGTTAGCCACGAAGCTTTGGGGTTGGTTGGGATTAGCCACGAAGAACACACAGGGCACGAAGAGGGGCACGAAGAGGGGCACGAAGCTAGTTGGGGTGGAAATGTTTCCAGTTGTTGTTTCCAATTGCTGTGTTCTTTACTTTTTTTCAAAAAATTCCGGTGAACCGGAACGCAAGCGAAGCCCAAATGGTACATCCCTTTAAGGGAAAAACTTGTTTGCCCAATGCCACGCGCCAGGCCTCCCACAACCGGTGGGCAAACGGCCAACGCTCTGTGGGAGT
>RFHT01000784.1 GCA_003696835.1 Bacteroidota bacterium | reverse complement strand
GTTCCGGTTTACCGGAAATTGTGGGAGGCCTGGCGCGTGGCATTGGGCAAACATGTTTTTCCCTTAAAGGGATGTACCATTTGATTACTTTTTTTCAAAAAAAAGTAAAGAATACAGCAATTGGAAACAGCAATTGGAAACCATTAAGAGGCAACTCCAGCAACATAGGGCACCCCAAAAAACCGCTACGCAGCAAGCAGGAGACCTTTCGGCGCACGAAGCCAACACACAGCCCAACCTCAAGGTGACACCTTTGAGGTGTTGAGGCGGGTATAGGTAGCCCGCAAAACTCCGCTGCGCGGCAGGAAGGGAGCGAGGGGATGGACTTGGAGCCACCACACCGCTTTGGCTGCCCGGCTGCTACACCAGATACCCTAGCTTTCGCAGCCTGTTTTTGAATTTTGTCCAGTGCTTGCGGTTGAGCAGGATGCGGTAGCCTTCTGCCTTAATGGCCCATTTTTTCAGTTGCTCGTCTGTGGCAATTAGTTGAAGTAAAATGGGATCGCGTGCCGGTAACTCAAAAACGCGAAAGTCATCGCTCACCTCCTTGAGGGGCTCGGCCCGCTGGATCATTTGCTTGAAAAAGTTTTCCCACAGGGGGGGTAGCTCAGGGGCAACCGTCTGCCTGAAGAGGTCAATTTTGGTGCGTATATCGCTTTGCGACTGACAGCCTTTGAGGAAACTGTTGGCATCGACCACAAAGCGGTTTTGGCCTGCCGGGCTGGCAAAACTCTCCAGCATGCGGGAGTCGCCTTCCACCAGGCGAACCATCAGGCTGTGGGCAGAAAGCTCAAAGCCAGCAGCGGGCTTGTTTTCAGCTGGGGTATAGGTAGGTCGCTGCCCCACCAGGTAAGCCCCCAGAGGCGTCAGGCGCAGGGCAGTGAGGTGGTCATAAGCTGAGATATAGGTCAATCCATAATGGCGGGTGTCGGGCTCGTCGTAGGCGATGTCCACCAGGCCCCAGGCGGCCAGCAAAAACAACATGCCCTTGAAAATGGGCATGACGAGGTAGTGGTGGGCATTCCTTCTACTGATTTCCTCCCGGTCCACAATGTAGTACTTTTCGAGATAGGGCTCCGTGTGCAGGTACACGTAGTCCTGGGGGTTGATGGGCTCGGGCAGCAAATGGCGATAGACGAGCCAGTTGTACAGGCCCTGCATGCTGAACCACTGCCCTTCGGGCATATTTTTGAGCAGGCGAAAGAGGGCATGCTCGTAGGCATTTGCTTCCAGTTTGTTTACCCGGCCCCTGCCTTTGATGTGCTTCAGCAGCGTATAGGTATAGGGAAATGCCCCTTTGAGAAAAGCCTGGTGAAAGAGATAGCGGATTTTTTCGAGCAGCGACAGCTCTGTATTCAGGGGGAGGTCTTTTCCCGCCAGCCACAGCTGGGCCAGCAATTCGGTGCGCACCGTAGCCAGGGCCTTGTCTTTATCCGACTCGGGAAAAAACTCCTTCAGCTTCAGGATTTTCCGCATGCGATTGAGCGAGGAGAGCTGCGCATAGCCCGAGGCGGTGGTTTTGAGCTTGTTTTGGCTGAGGTAAAGCTCAATGAGGGGAAATTCTTTAAAAATAAGGTGCTCCCCTTCAAAGCGGTGGGCCGCAGGGGGAAGCAGTTTGAGCGGACTGAGGTCGTAATCTTTGGGTTTGGGATACACCCGCTTCAAACGCGACTGTATGGCCATAGGTAGCCGCAGTATGAGGCCTTTGTGAATATATGAACTGGAGGTATTGGAAAGCCGGTTGGACAGGAAAGCAAATTCCGGCCTCAT
This sequence comes from Bacteroidota bacterium, assembly GCA_003696835.1. Lineage (GTDB taxonomy): Bacteria > Bacteroidota > Bacteroidia > J057 > J057 > J057. Next base: position 8,940 of record RFHT01000784.1, on the reverse strand, counting down.
TTTTGCGCCAAAACTCCAGGAATTCTTTTTTTCCTGCTGGATAGAGATACCCAACTGCTTTTCGAGCAACTCTACGCTGTGTTCACCTTTCCATACCAGCAGGGCCAGCACCTGGTCGGCCTGGGGACTGATGGTTTTTCGAAACAGGTCAAACAAAGCCGGCTCGTCCACAAAGCGGGCCCAAACATGGGCCAGAATGGCCTTGACCGGCAGGGTGGCCCTGCTGCTGATGTTTTGGTACTGCTGAAACAGCCGGGGATACCGGGCTTCCAGTTCGGGATGTGCCTCCAGCACCTTACGCAGGTACTGCTTATATATATGTACCAGTTGCTCTTTGGTATAAGCCTCATCTATCTGGGCCAGGAATTCATTAAAACTCATCTCCTCAAATTAGGTAGCCAAATTTTTTCAATCGATTTTTGAACTTGTCCACATCTTTTTCCCGGATGATGATCTGGTAATTTTCTGCTTTCCAAACCAGCTTTTTCAGTTTTTCGTCTGTGGCAATCAGGCCGGGCAGTTCCGAGCTGGCCGGAATCTGATATACCCTTACCCCCTGCACAAGGCTGAGAGGTTCTACCCGCTTTTTTATTTGCTCAAAAAATGCCTCCCAGTTGCGGGGCGGCCGCTGCTGCACCAGCTGCCTGAAGAGCTGAATCTGGCTTTCGAGATCCTGCAAATCCCGGCAGTTTTTCAGGAAAGACTCATTGGATACGCGGTAGCGGTTATTGCCCAGGGGAGTGGCAAAGTTGAGCAGGCGGTTGGCGTCGGCAGGGCTGGCCGCTTCCGATAAACGGATGAGCAGCTTATCGGTAGAAAGCTGGTAGATGTCCTCCCTGCTGACGATCACGGGCTGGTAAGTATCGCTCAGGCCAAACACATAAGCCCCCAACGCATTGAGGCGCACGTACTGCAGGCCGTCAAAGGGCGTAAAGCAGGTTTCGCCCGGCCTGCTGGTATCGGGTTGGGTATAGGCCAGGTCAAACAGCCCAAAGGCCCCAAAGAGAAAAAAGCTGGCTTTGAGCGAGGGCCATTCCACCATCCGGTCATAGTTGGAGCGGGTTACAGGCTCATTTCCCCAGGCCGAAGAATAAGCAGCATACTGAATGGCTTCCCCCTGGTCGAAAGCGGCGTTATAGTAGCCACGGTAATAAATCCAGTAGAAGAGGTTCTCCATGCTTAGCCACTTTCCCACCTGCATTTCGCGGGCCATCTCGCGGTAGAGCAGGTCGAGGCGATTGATATGATAGGAATGAATGCGGGTGGTGCCTTTGAGGTGTAGCAGCAGGTAGGAGTGGTTGAATTTTCCACTGAAATAATGCTGTTCAAAAAGATGTTTGAGCAGCTCAGCCCCGCTGAGTTTCAGCTGCTTTGTTTTAGGATTAAGGCTTGCCCACAAGTTGGCAATGAGGGAGGTCCGTAAGGCCTGCAGCAGCTTGTTGTCCTGGGGATAAAACTCCTGCAGGCCCAGGCTTTTGCGCATGCTGTTGTAGGTGTTGGCATTGGGCTTGCCAGATTTGCCGCATTTTATCTTCCCCTGCTGATGATACAGGCTGATGCTGGGCAGCTCGGCCAATATCTGCCCCTCAAGCGAAAGGCTGGTCACACCAGCAAGAGGTTCCGAAACCGGCTGGAGGTAATAATGTGTTGGTTTTTCGTAATAATTGATGAGGTGAAGCCTCAGCTCGTGGGGAATATACAGCTGAAATTCGTTCCCTCTGCTCTCCCAATTAAAAGACGCATAAACCCCAAAGAGCAGGTAGTCGCGCTTTATTTTTTTCCTGAAAAGGTGGGTGGCATTCTCATCCCGGTCCGAAATGGGCAGCCCCAGGTCGCGTATGATTTCTTTTTCCGTTGCAATGGGGTGCCACACCAGATAGTCCATCATTTTCTGAGTATTGGCGGGCAGGCTGTTGTAAAACTCATCAAAAATCTCCTCCTCGGAAACGGCCATGGCATAGAGATAGGCCACATCCTGCAGCTCGGGTATGTAGGAGGTTTGGGAAATGGTCAAAAGCCGGGGGTACTTCTTGATGAGATGCATGCGCTTGCGCCAAAAGGGCTCCAGTACCTCCTGGTAGAGATACCTCCACTGCTCGTACTGGTAACGCAGTACATCTTCAATGGAGCGGGCCAGTTTCAGGATATGTTGAGCGGCATTCTTCGGCATAATTCTAGCTTCCAAGCATAAATTCTATATCAGATTCAGACAAAGACTTGAGCGTGGCGCTGTCCGAGGTGATGATGTCCTCAAAAAGAGCCTTTTTCTTTTCCTGCAGCAACAAGATTTTTTCCTCTATGCTGTCGCGGGTAATGATCTTATAGCTGGTTACCTTTTGGGTTTGGCCCATGCGGTGTGCCCGGTCAATGGCCTGAGTTTCGGCGGCCAGGTTCCACCAGGGGTCATAAATAAAAATGGTGTCGGCGGCGGTGAGGTTGAGGCCCAGGCCACCGGTTTTGAGCGTCATGAGAAAGGCCTTGCAAGAGGGGTCCTCCTGAAAGCGGTCCACCAGGTACTGGCGGTTGCGGGTGGCACCGGTCATGCTCACGTAGTCTATACCCAGCTTGTCCAGGGTTTCGCCTATGGTTTCTATACCCGTGAGGAAATTGGAGAAAATGAGCACCTTGTGGCCGTTGGCTACGGCTTCGGCTAGCTGCGATTCCAGGATTTCCAGCTTGGGCGATGCGATCTTGCCATCGGTTTTGGCCTCGGGTACCGTGGCCAGCTGGCGGAGCTCGCTCAGGCCCTGCAAAATGAGAAACTGGGACTTTTTGATGCCCTTTTCCTTGATTTCTGATTGAATGAGGCCGCGGTAAAAAGCGCGCCGCTGCTCATACAGCTTTTTCTGCTTGGGGCTCATTTCCACATACAGCACCTGCTCTATTTTGTCGGGCAGTTCCTTGAGCACCTCCTGCTTGAGCCTTCTCAAAATGAAGGGATAGATCTTGAGGCGCAGCTCCGAGATAGCTTCGCGGTCATTTTCTTTTTGAATGGGCGTGGCATAGTGGCGGTTAAACTCCTGCACACTGCCAAACATGGCCGGGTTGAGGAAGCGGAACAAGGAGTAGAGCTCGCCCAGGTTGTTTTCTATGGGCGTTCCGCTGAGGGCCAGGCGGTGCTTGGCCTGCAACAGCATCACGGCTTTGGCCGTTTGCGACTGGTAGTTTTTGATGTGCTGGGACTCGTCCAGCACCACAAAGTGAAACGCCAGCTCCTTAAACTGCTCGATGTCGTTGCGCAGGGTGCCATAAGTGGTGAATATCACCTGTGCCTGCAGGGCCTCCTGCAGGTCGCGCTTAAGGCCATAGTAGGTGTAGGTTTTGAGCTCCGGCTTGAATTTGCGCACCTCGTTGTACCAGTTAAACAGCAGGGTGCGGGGCATGACCACCAGCGAAGGCGTCTTTTCGCCGGGATAGACCGTGGCCAGCATGGCAATGGTTTGCAGGGTTTTGCCCAGGCCCATGTCGTCGGCCAGGCAGCCCCCCAACTGGTGCTGGTAGAGGTAGCGCAGCCATTTGTAGCCGTCTTTCTGATAAGGCCTCAGGGTGGCGTTGATCTTGGGCAGGCGTACTTTGGAGGATTTGATGTGGTTAAACCCTTCAAATATTTTGCGCGAAGCCTCAAAGTTTGCCTGGGCAATTTTTTCGTCTATAAGCCCTTCTACAAAAGGCAGGTCAAAGAAGGAGAGTTTTACCTTGTTCTTGCCCTTGCCTTTGCGAAAGATGCGCTCAATTTTTTTGAGGTAGTCGGGCTTCAGTATAGCGTGGGTGCCATCGCTGAGCTGTATGTAATGCTGCTGCTGGTACTGCCGCAGGGCGTCCAGCAGGGAGATGCGCTCGCCTTCAAAGTCGAGCAGGGCTTCGCCCTCAAAGAAGTCAATGCCGGAATTGAGCCGCAGGTCAAGCCGGGGCTGGTAAGCCTTGACTTTGTAGTGTTTCAGCTTTTCGGCCCCGTAGAGGGTGTAGGTGTCCAGCAGTACGGGAAGTTTTTGGTACAAAAAAGGCCCGGCAGTGTGGGGCGGAATGATGAACACATTGCCATCGAGTATGACTTCCTTTCTGGCTTTGGCCGAAGGGGCCGCACTGTGGAGGTGCTGCTGTACCTCCTCCACCAGCTGCCCGATGGCCCACTGCTGAATGGGGCGCACCACTACGCGGCGGGTCATGTCGTTGGTTTCGGCCAAACGAAACAGCTCATATTGCTCCAAAAACTCAAAGCCCATACCGGGCAGCTGCTGGGTAACGCGCAGGTGCAGGGCCTGGTCTTCGTCCACCTGCTCAAAGATGAGGCAGGGCCGCGCCTGTACCGGCTCTTCTTCAAATTGCAGCTGGTAGTCGCGGTACTGCAGGTCGATGCGCTTGATGTAGGAAAACAAGAGCGAAAGAAACTGGTTGAGGTCGGCCGCCTCAAACTCCGTCTGAAATACGTGCAGGTCGATGGCTGACTCTCCCAGGGGAGGTACTTCGTACAGCTTTTGCTCATACCACACGTAGCGCTCACTTACCACCGTTACGCCGTCCACATACATGCCCTTATGCCGCAGCCGTATCCAGCTGCGGTACTGCTGCTCATTCTTTTCTTCAATGAACAGCTGCAGCCTGGCCATGCCTTCGGCAAAGCTGAGGGGCTCGCCCGAAGCATCAATGACATTGGGCACACTCCGGAGGTAATCCAGCAGGTAGTCGTGTTCGTGCAGGTAAATGCGGTCGGCAGGCTTTTCCCAGTCGATCACAAAGGCACTGCGAGCCTCCACCTGGTTCATGGCGCGCAACAGTATGCGCTCAGCTCCCTGGTACAGTTGGTAATCGGGGGTAATGGGCTTTCTTTTTTTATCCACCACACTTAAATAAACCCCGTGCAAATCCGTATCTAACATAAACCAGATCTGGTCTGGTTGGTTAGACAGCAGGCTGCTGGGTTTTCTACTGAACTTTCCCTGAAAAGAAGGGTGTTTGAGCATAATAAAATGAAGGTATGTTAAAAATTCCTGCAAAGATAAGCATAATTGTTTGGTTTTTTTAGCCTTCTTTGTATACTAACCGCCGTTTTTTCCCCAGAAAGAATGAAAAACTGTCGATGAAAAAAATCCCCCTCTTTACCTTCCTCTGGCTCATTTGCATACTTACCGCCCATTCCAGACACGTATTCGGCCACCTCAATTTTGCCCAGGGCCAATGGGCCCTGGTAGGCGTTCCCCTGCACAACTACAAGGCACTGCCGGTACAAAAAGAACTGGGGACCTTTATCACCAAAGATGCCACCTTCATGCAACAAATCCAGCAGGACTGGGACCTCGAGATGACCTTTGAAGACAAATGCGACTACCACTATGCGCTCAAATTTTATCTCGACGGCAAACTGGTGGAAACGGCCAAGCTCAACCTCTACTGCGGCTACCTCACCGTGGATGGCTTCTCCTACACCTTTGACCCCCAGGAATTCGAGCGCTTCAAACAGCACGCCAATCCCATCCATTGGTCGCGCATCAGCTTTGCCGACCTGCATTTGCTCAAAAAAGCCATTCAAAAACTGGACACCACGGAAGATGTGTACTGGTATGAAGATGTGCAGCAATATCAGTATCCGGGTTATTTTATGTTTGGCATCAATGCCCTGCCCTGGAGTGCCGACCTGGACTCCCTCTACCAGGCAGTAACGGCCCAGATACGCATACAAACCCATTCCTCCGATTTCTACCTCCAAAAGTACTATCACCTCATCCGGGGCGACTACCTCTATGTGCGCTACATCCTAAACTGTGAGCCTTCCCTGGCAGGGCAGCTGGACTTTAAGCAAACCCTGGGCTGGCGCTCTCACCTGGCCGGCAAAGACTCTGTGCGCATCGTGGCCATTGGCATTGACGAGCAGCGATACTGGGAGTTGATGAGGCAGTGAGGTTCCAACCAACCCTACACTTTGCCCCAGCTGGCTTCGTGCCCTACCTTCGTGCCCTGCGTGTTCTACTGGCTAATCAACCAACCCTACACTTTGCCCAAACTGGCTTCGTGCCCTACCTTCGTGCCCTGCGTGTTCTACGTGGCTAATCAACCAACCCTACACTTTGCCCCAACTGGCTTCGTGCCCTACCTTCGTGCCCTGCGTGTTCTACGTGGCTAATCAACCAACCCCACACTTTGCCCCAGCTGGCTTCGTGTCCTACCTTCGTGCCCTGCGTGTTCTACGTGGCTAGTCAACCAACCCCACACTTTGCCCCAGCTGGCTAATCATTATCCTAAAAGCCACTTCGACCCACCCTCTGCCAACAAACAAATCTCAGTATGCACGGTGATAAAAATCACTTTGCCGGATAGCAAAGCTCATCCGCCCCGGCGGGGAAATGAGATATTTATGCGGTGTAATTGTTCAACCTAATAACAGGCAACATGAAAAACTTTTGGAGTGTATTCGTTTTACTTCCCTTGTGCGCAGCCTTTTTGCTGGCCTGTGGGGGGAATGGAGCAGAAGAAAAGTCGCCTCCGCCCTATGCCCCCAAGCAGCAGCAAAGCCAGGCCGATGATCCGCTGCAAAACAAGGGAATCGGGCCGGTCAAGGAGGTAAAACTGGGCCCCATAGATGAACAAATGGTAGCCGAAGGCAAAGCCTTATATGAGCAGTTTTGTACGGCCTGCCACAAACCAGATGAAAAGTTTATCGGGCCTGCTCCCAAAGGTATCCTCCAGCGCCGCTCGCCGGAATGGATCATGAACATGATCCTCAACCCCGAAGAGATGGTGCAGAAAGACCCCATCGCCAAAAAACTGCTGGTGGAAAACAACCTCTCTCCCATGGCCAACCAACACTTGACCCAAGAGCAGGCCAGAAAGATCCTGGAGTATTTCCGAACACTTGAATAAGCCATTGATTCCACAATTCATTTCCACAATTCAAACATCATCGACACATGAAAAAGCTAGGTTTATTGGCCATCCCCATTTTGATGGCAGGGTTGTTCAGCTGGGAAGGCTGTACCTCCCCCCAAAGCGGAAACAGCGCGTTCAGCAGCGACGCAGCTTCAAAAGTATATGTAGCGCCCGGAGAGTACGACGAGTTTTATGCCTTTATGTCCGGCGGGTTTAGCGGGCAGGTAAGTGTGTACGGCTTACCGTCGGGCAGGCTCTTTAAGGTCATTCCGGTGTTTTCGGTGGATGCCGAAAAAGGTTATGGGTTTAATGAAGAAACCAAACCCATGCTCAACACTTCTTTTGGTTTCTTGCCCTGGGATGATGCCCACCACCCGGAGTTGTCGCAAACCAATGGCACCCCCGACGGCAGGTGGCTCTTCATCAACGGCAACAACACCCCGCGCATCGCCCGCATTGACCTGACGACCTTCGAAACGGCCGAGATCATCGAAGTTCCCAACAGCGGCGGCAACCACAGTTCGCCCTTCACCACCGAAAACACCGAGTACGTGGTGGCCGGTACCCGCTTTAGTGTGCCTTTCCCCCAGAAAGATGTGCCCATCAACACGGCCTCTTACAAAGAAAACTTCAAAGGGGCGCTGACCTTCATCAAGGTGGACCCCAATACCGGCCACATGGAGATCGCCTTCCAGGTGCTGGTACCCGGCTACGACTACGATCTGGCCCATGCAGGCAAGGGAAAATCTCACGGCTGGATGTTCTTCACTTCCTACAACACCGAAGAAAAAACCACCCTGCTGGAAGTAACCGCTTCGCAGAATGACAAAGACTACGTAGCTGCTATTAACTGGAAGAAGGCTGAGGAATACCTGGCCCAGGGCAAGGCCCATGATTATTCCACCAGCTTTATGATAAACCGTTATGACGACCAAACCCATTCGGCTACTTCCGAAACCAGAACCTCCGTCAAGGTGCTCATCCCCTCGGAATGCCCGGGCCTGATGTACTACCTGCCCACCCCCAAATCGCCACACGGCGTGGACGTGGACCCCACCGGAGAGTACATCGTAGGCAACGGTAAGCTTTCGGCCGACATGTCGGTACACTCCTTCGACAAAATGATGGCTGCCATTGAAAACAAGGCCATTGAAAAGGAAATAGACGGCATTCCCGTACTGAAGTATGAAGAGGTGCTGGCCGGCATCGTTACTGGCGCAGGCCTGGGGCCCTTGCACACCGAGTTTGACGGCAAAGGCAATGCCTACACCTCCTTCTTCATTTCTTCGGAAGTGGTAAAATGGAAACTGGGCACCTGGGAAGTGCTCGACCGCGCCCCCAGCTATTACTCCATTGGCCACCTGATGATTCCCGGCGGAGACTCCAAAAACCCCTGGGGCAAGTACTTGGTTGCCTTGAACAAAATCACCAAAGACCGCTACCTGCCTACCGGGCCTGAGATGAATCACTCGGCTCAGCTGTACGACATCTCTGGGGATAAAATGGAATTGCTGCTGGACTTCCCTACGGTAGGAGAACCCCACTATGCACAGGCCATTCCCGCCGAACTCGTGATGAAAAACAGCAAGAAGATATTTCCCCTGGGTGAAAACAAACACCCCCACGCCATCAAGAGTGAAGCCGAAGGCAGGGTAGAACGCAACGGCAAAGAAGTACACATTTACATGACTTCCATTCGTAGCCATTTCAGTCCGGATAACATCGAAGGGGTCAAGGTAGGCGACAAGGTATATATCCACCTCACCAACCTGGAGCAGGACTGGGATACCCCACACGGCCTGGCCGTAATGGGAGCCCAAAATGCCGAACTGCTGGTGATGCCCGGCCAGACGGAAACCTTCCTCTGGGAACCCAAGAAGGTAGGCATTTATCCCTTCTACTGTACCGACTTCTGCTCGGCCCTGCACCAGGAAATGCAGGGGTACATACGCGTATCTCCGGCCAACTCCAATGTGCCGCTTAAATGGGGCACCGGCGAAGAGGAAGGTGCAGGTGCATAGCCCGCTCTGGCATACATCGTTCAGTTTACATATCTCTCTGTCTCCGTCCCTCAAGCCT
>RFHT01000783.1 GCA_003696835.1 Bacteroidota bacterium | reverse complement strand
ACCGATACGGCCAATGTCATCTTGACGGTGCCCACGGGCATGCGGGTCGATTTTTCCAGTGCCGGCCCGGGGGTCTGCCGGGTATGGGGCCTTTCTTACACAGGAACGCTCTCCGCCAATGCAGGTGATACGGCCTCAGTGGTGGCCCTGAGCGACGATTGCTTTGCCTTGTCGGCCGGCTTTGTCAATATCCGGCGCGATACGGCCTGCGCCGATACGACGCCGCCTCCGCCCCCGCCGCCCTCTGGGCCTTTTACCCTCATCAATGCCGATTCCGACATGGAGCTCACCGCTTTTGGCGATGGCGACTCCATAGATGTTTCTCAGTTTTCCATTGCCTTTATCGACCACCTCAATGTGCGCTATGAACCCGATACGGGCTTTTCGCCCATTGGCAGTGTCGTTTTTGACTTTGACGGGGTGCCGGCTTTCAACATTGAGCAGATTGTGCCCTACGCCCTGGGTGGAGACGACAACGGCAATTATCACCCCGTGGGCAATGCCATGACCCTGGGCACGCATACCCTGGCGGCCACGCCCTATAGTTCGTACCAGGGCATGGGCACGGCAGGCCCGGGCGATACCATCACTTTTACCCTTTACGAATCGGGCAATGTACCCCCCGACTCCGGCATGGCCGGAGAGGTGGTCAACTTCACCCTGCTGGATGCCGATGCGGAGCAAGACATCCGGAACCTGGCCGATGGGGACACCATTGACCTTTCGGCCCTGGCCAGCCCCAACATCAGCATACGGGCCAACACCAACCCCCAGGTGGTAGGTAGTGTGAAATTTGACTTCAATGGGGTAAATGGTTTTCGTGTGGAAAATGTGTATCCCTACATGCTGGGTGGAGACATTCAACCCGACCACTGGCCGGTGGAGATGCCCGATGGGGACTATACCCTTACGGCCACGCCCTATTCAGCGCCTCAGGCAGGAGGTACGGCCGGTACGCCCCAAACCATCCATTTCACCGTGATTTCGTCCCCCTTTCAGCGGGTAGCCGTTTCGGCCGATCACAGTCAACTGCTGGCCTTTCCCAACCCGGCCGGGGAGCAGGTGCAGCTCGAAATGCCCCAGGGAAGGCGTGGGCCCGTGCGCATTCAGGTGGTTTCTCCTATGGGCAATGTGATGCTCAGGGAGCAGTTTGTTTCGCCTACCGACCACTGGAACCGCGTGCTGGATACCCAGCAGCTGCCGCCGGGCGTGTACATTGTGCACATCACCAATGGCATGTTCAGGAGAACCCTCCGGCTGGTAAAGCGATAGATGGGTACGAGCATTCCTAAAATGGATTCCGGGCTACTGGCACAGCCCGGAATCCATTTTTTTACCCAAAACCAGGCCGTTTTATGTAAGCAGTTTAGCAGATTTTCTCACTTCAGCAGTCCCCGCTCTTTCATCCAGGCCCGGCATACTTCGGGCCAACCTTTTACGGCCCCTTTGTCGCGGGCAAAGGAAAAGCCATGGCCTCCCTGCTCGTAAATGTGCAGGGCAGCGGGTACGCCATGCCTGCGCAGGGCCTGGTAAAACAACAGACTATTTTCGGGCACTACGCCTTTGTCGTCATTGGCGTGAATCAAAATGGTAGGAGGCGTTTGGGGGCTTACGTGTTCTTCGTTGCTAAAGTGGTTGACGGCATCCTCAGAGGGGTTGTTGCCGATGAGGTTGTTGCGGGAGCCCCGGTGGGTGTAGGCTTCTTTCATGGTGATGACCGGGTACATGAGAATGGCAAAGTCGGGGCGGGAGCTGAAGCGCTCTACTTCCAGTGTAGCCTCTGGCTGCCCGGCGTCGAAGTGGGTGATGAGGGTGGAGGCCAGGTGGCCGCCGGCCGAGAAGCCCATGATGCCCATGCGGTCGGGGTCGAGCTGCCACTGGGCAGCCCGGCTGCGCAGCAGGCGCATGGCGCGGGCTGCATCCATGAGGGCCACCTTGTCGCGGCAGGCTTCGCTTTCCCAGTGGGGCAGGCGGTATTTTAGTACAAAAGCCGCCACGCCAAAGCTATTAAACCATTTGGCCATTTCAGTGCCTTCCCAGTCCCAGGCCAGTAGGGTGTAGCCTCCACCCGGACATATCAGCACGCTGCTGCCATTGGCCTGCCCGGCCCCGGGTAAAAATACCGTAATGGAAGGCTCGTGCACCTTCCGGATAAACCGCCCGCGGGGATTTTGCTCCACCTCTTCGGTGAGCCCGTTTTCACAGGGAATGCCCTCTGGCCAGAGGGGAATAACTTTTTCCTGTCCATACAAAAAATGAACGCCAAGCAGGCAGCCACATAGCAGGAGAAAAATTGTTTTCGTCATGTCAGTAGAATGTTTGGTGAAGATGCAAGATTCAGGATGCAGGATGCAAGATGCAGGTGGCAGGATTCAGGATTCAAGATGCAGGATTCAGGTCGTAGCGCAGCGGAGATGCCTTTAAGATAATTCAGGATTCAGGATTCAAGATTCAGGATTCAAGATGCAAGATATCCTGTCACCTGCTACCTGTCATCCCCTTGAGGGACTTCCGCTTCGCTCCAGTACCTTAATGGCATCTTCGACCTGCATCCTGTGACCTGTGACCTGTCACCTGCCACCTGTCACCTGCATCCTGCTACCTGTCACCTGGCTGTCCAGCCTCCGTCCACTGTGAGCATGCTGCCGGTGGTGTAGCTGCCGGCGTCGGAGGCCAGGTAAATGGCGCTGCCCTGGATTTCGGGCAGCTCGCCCCAGCGGTTGAGGGCCACGGCCCCCAGAATAAACTTTTTAGTTTCTTCCTTTTCAGCTATGGGTTTGTTCATTTCAGTGAGAAAGGGGCCGGGGCAGATACAGTTGCAGGTAATGTTCCAGGAGGCCAGTTCAAGGGCCAGGTCGCGGGTCATTTGCACCACGGCGCCCTTGCTGGCGGTATAGGGGCTGCGCTTGCCCAGCCCCACCAGGCCCAGGGTGCTGCCAATGTTGATGATGCGCCCGTACTTCCTCTCTTTCATGTGGGGCACTACTGCTTTGGTTGTTAGCCACAGCCCGTCCACATTGATTTGCTGCACGGCCCTGAATTGCTCATAAGTGAGTTCGTCTATGGCTCCGCGAATGTTGATACCGGCATTGTTGATGAGGATGTCGATTTTGCCAAAGGTGTTCAGGGCTTTGTCCACCATGCGGTTTACGGCTTCTTCGGAAGTAACATCTGCTGCCATGCCCATGATGTGGCGCCCATAGGTTTGGGCCATTTCGGCCGCTACTGCCTGGGCTTGCTCGCGGTCTCTGCTTACCAGCAGCAAATCGGCTCCGGCCGATGCGAGGCCTTCGGCCATGGCCTTTCCCAATCCTTTGGAGCCTCCTGTAATAATGGCCGCCCGGCCACTGAGATCAAATAAGTTGATTCCGGATTTCATGTGTTAACGGCTTGTCGTTCCACCAGCCGGCTGGCTGGTGGGGGTCTTGGGCCCCAATATACTTATTTTAAACAATACTCCAGGATTTTTTGATTCGGATCAAAGGGAGCCAGATCGTCCAGCCCCAATTGGCGAATGGCTTCTTTTACCAGTTCTTCCTCCCCTGCATGCGGGTTGGGCAGGTAAAAAGCACCGGCATCGGTAAACACCTTCAGGGGTGCCAGGCCTACCAGCTCGGAGCCGGTAACGCGCACGCCCCGTTTTGCGGCCAGTTCTTTGACGGTTTCGTACACCTGGTGCACGGGAGTGGTGGGGATGTGGGTGATGTTGGTTGAGACCTGGGCGCGCCCGAATTCGGGCACGTACCAGCCAATGGCCTTGACGGCCTTCAGTCTGCCGGGTATGCGTTGTTTTTTCCCCTGCTGCACCACCACCCGCCCGCTTTCGCGCACCTCTGCTGCTATTTCGCGGGCAATGGACTCATCGGCTGTGTCCAGGTTGATGTTGTAGGCAATGAGGAAGTCGCGGGCACCGATTACGGTTTGTCCCGGCCCGGGCTGGAAGGCCTGCGGCCCAAAGTCGGGTGCCCATTCGGGCAGGTAAATTTTTTGGCGAAAGCCCTCGTATTCGCCGGCTCGTATGTAGGCCAGGTTTTTGCGCTCAGGGCGGGTGGCCGCAGCTTCGTATAAATACACCGGTATGCCCAGTTCCTGGCCTACTCGCTCGCCCAACTGGCGGGCGTAGTGTACGGCCTGCTGCATACTGATTCCTCTCACCGGCACCAGCGGGCACACGTCCGTGGCACCCATGCGGGGGTGTATGCCTGTGTGCTGCCGCATATCAATGAGGCGCGCAGCCGTGGCAATGGCCCGAAAAGCGGCCTCCGTTACGGCTTCTGGTAGCCCGGCAAAGGTCATCACCGTGCGGTTGGCTGAAGCTCCACTGTCAATATGCAATAGCTTTGCTCCCTCTACTCCACGAATGGCATCCGCTATGGCGGCTATCACCTCCGGCCGCCGGCCTTCGCTAAAGTTAGGTACACATTCCAGTATGGCCGAATCGTGTTGGTTGCTCACTTGCTTATAGGTTTTTTGCAAACTTTGTCCCGCCTTTTTAAGGATGAAGCATGCATGAGAAATCATTACCCTGAATCTCCTCAAAGGCATCTTTCACTTGCTAGCTGCGTGCCCTCAGCCCTGCACCAGCAGGGAAGAATAGGGCACAGCCTTCCACTCGGCCACCGATTTGGTGGCCGAGCTGAAACTGATGCCCAGGGCGATGACTTCCTTGCCCTGCTGCATAAAGCGGCTGGT
>RFHT01000120.1 GCA_003696835.1 Bacteroidota bacterium | reverse complement strand
TGCAACTCAGGGGAATTGGGAGATTTGATCCGCGCAATATTGTCCTCGGAACCCCGCTATGTCTGTGACATCCTGCACTCCGATGAGCTGGATGCACACAGTAGCCTGCTGCAGGAGGCAGACCTCACCATAGTAGAAACCGTATTTATTTCTCAGAGCATTCCCCGGCTGTGCGAGCGCATAAGGGCCAGCCTGCACGAGATGCCATTGCTCATTCTCACCGAAACCTTCATCACAGAGTGGGAGCCCTGGGCCCGCGAAATGGGGCGTATAAAAGTGTTGCCCATCAACTGCCCCAGAGAAGTACTGCTAGACTCGGTAAAACAACTGCTGAACCCCGCCTGAGCCTGCTAGCCTGCCTGTGAGGCAATACAAGTAGGGAGATAGGGGGCCTAAAATGCTAATCATAGTATGTTGTAGCCCGTCACTACTCAGCATAGATTTGCATACTTTAGTTAGCATGCAATCGAAAAAAGACATATTGGTAAAGTTCGGCGAGCGGGTAAGACAATTAAGAAAAGAAAAAGGGCTTTCACAGGAGCAACTGGCTTTCAAAGCAGGGTTTCATAGGACATATATTGGCATGATTGAAAGGGCTGAAAAAAACATTACCCTTGTGAATATAGAAAAGATTGCCAGGGCGCTTACAGTTAGTTTGAAAGAGTTATTTGATGAATTACCAGGATATACTGACAAAAGCCAGCAAAGGCCTTAAAAATTTAAAAGGAAATGTTATAGATGTGGTAGAGGTCAAAAAACCTCCTACCTTGGATTATGCCCGCCACCTCGCAAAAATAGTTTCCAAGCTTTCGCCCTTGGTTGGAAACATGATTGAGTATCATGTGTGTGTAGAACTAAATAAACTTGATTGGGGGGAAGTGGGAAGCTGGAAAAGGCAAGACCCCGGGTTTCCTGATACGGTATTTGAAGGCAATATAAACCCTGCTCCGGGCATTGAAATAAAAACCTGGTTTCCCCTGGCTACAGAAATAACTGCAAGATTTAAAGATAGCATTAACCATTTCAAACAAAACCAAACTTACGTCGCCCTGCTTGCCTGGCTTCCCGAGTTCATCATCTACGGGAAACCTAAAATAATAGATGTATGGGTAGATACCGCTTGGAGCCTTGCCAAAGCCAGAGATGCACACTACCACCGCCCACCTGATTACCTGATTTTTGAACCTGAAAACACCTCGGAAAGAGCAGCAAATTTGCAGCAGTCCAATACAAATGGATATAAATTTCAAGGTGATGCAAAAGCTTTTCAGGAGGCTGAAAAAATTGTGGCGGCTTGGGGAAAAGAGGGGAAGAGATATTCTCCAAGCAGATCTTACCAGAAAAAATTAAGGCAGTTACGAGGAAAGTACCCGTACAGATTAGATACAAACTATGCGAAAATTGACCGCATAGGACATCAGGGGGTGGAAAATTTCAAAACTCATGTGTTGGATTCTGTGATTCATCAGCATAGTTTGAGGGAATGGTCAAAGTTGATAAAAGACGAAGAATGGAAAACGATGGACTGGATTAAAAATTTAATGTAGGTTGCATCGCATTGTGTGCTATTCTCTTTACTGCTTGTTTGTAAATATCTTCATTGATTTCAGCGGCAAAGCTTTTTCGGCCTACCTTATAAGCAGCAACAGAACCCGAACATAGCCCGCCAAATGGTTCCCATATCACGTCTCCTTCTTCAGATGACATTTCAATAATTAAGCGCATTAATTTCAATGGTTTTTGATTAAGATGAAGGGCTTTGAACCCATTTTTCAACCTTTCTTTTCCATTTAACGGAGGGTAATCCCAAACATTGGTAACACCAAAAGGGCACTTAAACTTAGCCCGCATGTGCTCCCACTGCGACTTGCTAAGGGGAGTTTTGCCGTTTACAGAAAAATAAGGCTTACCCGATGGATCACCATAAGTGTTTGCGTAGTCAGAAAGCTTTTCAAAAGCATCAGCAGGTGGGAAATACCACAAATGGCATTTAGTAAAGTATTTTCTCGTAGCTGCATTTTTTACTCCACATGCTTCATTTGTTTTGGTCAAAGGTAAACCCGTTCTTTGCCATTCATACCTTAGCCAATCTTGCATGCTTAGCTGATTGCCATCAACCTCAAACTTTGCTTTTTTGACGTACTGCACACACACCTCCGTGACTACTGGCAGTTTTCGGAGTGTTTTCGTATTTGCATTTCCTGCTATGTGGGCTTTTCCTTTATTCCAGATATGGCAATTGACAAATTCCCAATCATTTGCTTCCAGGAAAGGGTGCACAGTTGCCCACCCCAGTTCGGTATTCCAAAACCACAAAGTGGTGACAGGAGAGGATTTTTTAGACCAAATTTTAATATGAGGTTCATACCATTCTCCCAGGCCGGCAGGGGTTTCCGGGTCACCAGGGAAACCACCAATTCCATAAGGGCCATCTGAGATAATGGTAGTTGGGGCATCCCAGTATTGTACCACTTTTTTGAAATCTCCTAAATAGATACTTGCCAGATCGTCAAAGGTAGAGTATGTGCTTTTGCTAACCATAGTATGTAAATCTAAAAACTTCATGGGAAAATGACAAATGGCAAAGTGAATGCAGGATGCCTTGATTCAAGCGGTAGCAGACCCCCAAAATCGGGGAACTGGCCTATGGGATGCCCCCTGCTTCAGGGCTGGCCAAAAGCCCGGTGGCTGGACTGCTCAGCCGTGGGGAAGTCTTGGGGGATGGGCTGGCTCACCTTGCCGGTAGCGGCCCATTCGGTGCCCCGGCACAGGCTGGTGATAAAGCCCACACATTCCACGGAGTAGTCGGCGTGCCCCAGGGTGGTGTGAAACACCCGCCCCTGGCCGTAGTCGATGGTAAGCAGCATGGGCTCGTGGCGGCCCGAGCCTTTCATTTCGGGGGCGGCGTAGGCCGTGGCCAGTA
>RFHT01000119.1 GCA_003696835.1 Bacteroidota bacterium | reverse complement strand
TACGAACATTGGCTTCCTGCCCTCCCTTCGTGCCCTCCGTGAACTTTGTGGCTAATCAAACCGCTCATCCCCCTGTGGGACTTCCACTGCGTTCCAGTACCTTAAAGGCATCTCCGCTGCGCTACGATCCCCTGTGGGACTTCCACTGCGTTCCAGTACCTTAATGGCATCTACACTTCGTTTCGACCTGCATCCTGCTACCTGCTACCTGCTACCTGTCACCTGCAACCTGTCACCTGCCCCCTGCATCAAAAAAAAGTGGCATCGTCCCTGATGCCACCTTTGTCTTAGCGTAAGTCTTCACTTAACTTACGTTACGTACATTCCCTATCAAAAAACTCATAAGAATTTTTCAATAATATTTGCAGAAAAGAAAAAAGAACGTGCTCTTTTGCCGGCAGGCTGTAGCTGCCGGGTTGGTGCCTGCTCACCTCACTTTTATCAGTCGCCTGCTGGCGCGGAAGGCCGGGTGCTGTACCTGTATGAGGTAAGTCCCTTTGGCCAGGCCCGCCGTAGGCAGGGCCAGTTCGAAGTGAGGGCTGAGTTTCTCTACCCGCAGGCGGGCATGCACCTTGCCCATCATGTCGCTCACCACAATCTGGAGCCAGCCGTTTTCGGGATGATCCAGTACCAGGGTGGCTTCGCCCTCTGTCGGATTGGGAAACACCTCGGTAAGGGGTGCAAAATCCCTGCCAGAAACAGAGGCAGCCTGTGCCTGCCGTGCAGGAGCAGCCGCCGCAGGCGGCAGGCAGGGCCCGCCTATGGCCCAGAATACCGCCTGGTCAAACAAGGCCCAGCCAATATCGGTGAGCAAAGGAGCAGAAGACTTCTGGAAAAACAGGCCTACACGCCGGGCCGGAGCCGCCATGCCCACCATGGGTACACCCGCCTCATAGCCAAACAAAGCCACCTGGTTGAGCTGGCCCACAATGGTGCCCACCTCAAAAGCCGTGCTGTTGGGCTTACCCCAGATGAGGGTCTCTGGCTGGTTGAGCACCGGAATGAAGCCCGAATAACCGGCCGCCATGGGGTGGCCAGGGTCGTTGATGGCCATGTAGGTTTGTTCAAACGCCCAGTTGTAATCCACATTGGGAGTCGGTCCCGTCATCTTCATTTCATCGTACAAAAACGCCTCGTAGCAGATCACCGGTACCTGCACCGTTGCCAGGCGGCTGCCCAGCTCCCAGGAGTCGATGGAAGAAGAAATCACCACCAGCTTTTTGCCAAGGGCATGGGCGGGCTGCACATCCAGGTCGCCCACCAGCTCCACCGTGAAGCCCATGGCTTCCAGGCGCTGTTGCACCACCAGGTCGCCCAACTCCAGCGGGGCATTGTTCACCACAAAGAGCACCGTGCCCTGGCAGGGCTGGGGTTCTTCCACCACAATGCCGATCTCTGCACGGGCCGTTTCCCCATATTCATCCACCGCCGTTGCGCTCAGGCTGTAGGTGCCAAAGGCAGGAATGGGCCAGGACATTTCGTAGGGATACTCCAGGTCGGTGCCCAGGTAGCTGCCATTGGCGTAAAATTCTACCCCTGCCAGGCTGCCATCGGGGTCGAAGGCCTCCACCTGCAACTGCAGGGTATCCAGGGCAAAGAAATGGCTGCTATCGGCAGGCGCAGTGAAGCTCAGCTGGGGAGGCAGGTTGGTAGCGCCCTCCCCGCAGCCGATGGCCCATTTCACGGCCGCATCGAAGAGCTGCCATCCGTTGTTGTTGAGGGCAGCCGTGGTTACATTTTGGGAGAAAAAACCCACCCTGCGTGCCGGCGCCAGGCGCCCAAACATCTGGGCCCCCGTTTCATAGCCAAACAAAAAGGCCATGGACGAATCACCCGGCACTGAAGCCACCAGCTCGGCATGCTCATTGGGGCGGCCCCAGGCCATGGTGGTAAACACATCCGTTACCGGCACCAGGCCGCTCAGGCCGGCCGCCATGGGATGGGCAGGGTCTTGTATTTCTATACTGGTTTGAAAATCGATAAACTGGTAGTCGATGTTGAGGTCTGGCCCCGTGAGGCCCAGATCGTCAAAAACGTAGGCCTCCCAGCTCATAACCGGTACCGGCACATCGCTAAACTTGTTGCCAATGTGGACCGAAAAGACCGTGGCCGATATGACCACCAGCGACTTGTCCAGGGCATCGGCCGTTTGGGCCTGGCTGGCCATGATGGTTTCCACCTGGAAGCCCAACTGCTCCAGCCGGTTTTTGGCCGCCTGGTCGCCCACATTCAAGTTTTGATCTCCCACCACAAACAACACCTCACCCGTGCATACCTGCCCGCCTGTAACCGTAAACTGAATTTGCAGGGGAAGGCCGTAGGGCTGGCCGTTCTGGTAGGGCGTAGCCGTGAGGGTATAGGTGCCGGCCGAGGCAGGCCAGGGGAAATAGTTGCCCTGTATGTCGCCAAAAAGGGCATAAGGCGGATTTTCCTCTCCACGGCGGTGCAGCGTATCTTCCACCATGGTGAGCACCACGCTGTCGGGAGCCAGGCCGCAGAGTTCGGCCCGTATGCTGATGCCGTTGTTCAGCTCATCCAGTGCAATGGTATCGCCCTGCTGCAGCTCGTACATATCAATATTGGCATCGGCATTGACCAGGAAGAAGGCCGTGATTTCTGGCAGCGGACAGGGAGGCGCCTCTACCTGCCAGAGAAATTCCACCGAGGAGATCAACTCCCCGTCATAGGCGTAGAGGGTGACCAGGTAGGGACTGCCAGTGGCAGCGCCCGGCTCAATGGTGCCCTGAATGAGGCCGGTAAAGCCATCTATCCCCAGGCCGGGCGGCAGGCCGTCGGCTCCAAAAATGAGGGGGGTGCCTTCGGGATCCTGCGCCACTACCTGCAGCGCCACCACATCTCCTTCCTGGTTGAACTGGTCGGCTATGGG
>RFHT01000118.1 GCA_003696835.1 Bacteroidota bacterium | reverse complement strand
ACGATGAAGCAGCCTTTCGGAGGTGGTGCGAGGGCAAAACGGGCTTCCCCATCGTAGATGCGGGCATGCGCCAGCTCAATGCCACGGGCTACATGCACAACCGGGTGCGCATGATCACAGCCAGCTTTCTGGTAAAAGACTTGCTGATCAACTGGCAGTGGGGAGAGGCGTATTTTGCGGAAAAATTGCTGGACTACGAGCTTTCCTCCAACAATGGAGGCTGGCAATGGGCTGCGGGTTGCGGTACAGATGCTGCCCCCTATTTCCGCATTTTTAACCCCCAGTCCCAACAGAAAAAATTTGACCCTGACTGTGCCTATATACGGAAATGGGTGCCGGAATACGGTACACCCGCATACCCGGCTCCCATGGTGGACCACCGGCAGGCCCGGCAGCAGTGCCTTCAGCTATACCGGCAGGCTCTGAACAGGCGGTGAGTGTTGCCTCATGCACCACATATCATGCACAGTTCCGCAGTACGCTTTGGGCCTTGTGCCGTGCCCGGTGCCAGGTACTGTACACATTTTGCCTGCTGATGCGCAGGTTTTTGGCGATCTCATCGGGTGGGTAGCCCTCCAGCCGCATGGCAAATACCTTGCCTTCCTGGGAGTGCCTGCCCAGTTTGTGCATAATCTGGTCGCACATTTGAGCATAGTTCATCCCATCCTCTACCGGTGCTTCTTCTTCCCTGAGGTGGTAGTGGTCGTCCAGGGAGCTCTTTGAAGCCTGAAAGGCTTTGGTCCGGCGGTAATCCAGGCAGCCGTAGCGCACGGCCCCCCGCAGGTAGGCGCGAATGTTTTCGCGTATGCGAAAACGCTGGGGGCGCTGGGCCGGTGGGCAGCTGTGAAATTTCACATATACCTGCCATATCACTTCTTCAGCAGCTGTTTCATCCTGCAAAATTTGCAGCGCATATCCATAGAGGTAATCGTAGTGGCGAAGAAAAAGGGCACCAAAGGCCTCGTCGTTGCCGCAAAGAAACTGCTGCAGCAACTTCGCATCAGATAAAGCGTTCATAACTGTCGCGTGTTTAGGTTAAAAACTGATACAAGCGGTTCCTTCACCTGCAAAACGGGCTTGCAGGCCAACTACATTGGGGATCGCAGCGGGATGAATTCTCTGTCTGTTTTTAATGCAAGTTCATATTAAATAGCTTTCACCCGGAAACAAAACCACATCAGTGAATGGGAGTATTTGCTTGTGAATGGGACGAAATATCAATTTTTCCCCATTTAAAACGCCTGTATGAGTTTGGGAATAAAAATGAGGCTCCACACAATGCCACACAGCAAAACCGATAGCAGCACAGAGCCTGCAGCCACGTCTTTGACTTTGGCAGCCAGCGGGTGTATTTCAGGAGAGGCCAGGTCGGTGAGAAACTCCAGGGCCGTGTTCAGGCCCTCGGCCAGCAATACCAGCGCCATGCACAGTACAATGAGGCACCACTCGGTGATGTTCAGGCTCAGCCAAAGCCCCAGGGCCGTGATGACCACCACTGCCAGCAGGTGGATCTGGGCATTGGCCTGGGTGCGAAAAAATACGGATATGCCCCGGAATGCATACAGAAAGCTTCGCAAGCGTTGGTACAGATAGCGCCTCATAGCATTTGTGTTTTTGTGATTCCCAAAGGTTGCTGATATTTGCGTGCCTAAACTTGCAACATTTTCCGCCATATCAAAAGCTTCTTCCGAAATATCAGTTTGCTCATTTTTCTCAATGCCCTGGTAAAACCACTCTGGGTGCTGACCGAAAATGCCGTGCAAAATGCCGTAGGGCATGAGGACTGGGGTACCTATACGGCCATGTTTTCCTTTGCCTTCTTATTCATTACCCTCTCCGATATGGGTATTAACCAATACTCTACCAAAACGCTGGCCAGTCAGCCCCAACTGTTGAAAAGCTACTTTCCCAACCTGCTGAGCGCTAAGATACTGCTCAACATGGCCTATCCCCTCATCATAGTGGCCCTGGGACATTGGGTAATGGGCTTTACCCAACGGGAACTCTATTTTCTCTTTCTGTTGTGCCTGGTGCATGGCGGCAACCAGTTTGTGCAGTTTTTTCGCGCCAACTTTCAGGCCATGCAGGAGTTTCGCATAGACGGCTTTGCTTCGGTGGTGGACAAAGTGGTGCTCTTGTTGCTGGTGTGGGCTTTGTTTTATGTGGGGCTCGACATAGAATCCTTCATCTACGCTCGTGTGGGCACTACCTTATTGACCATCGTGCTGTTTTATATCGTCATTTCCCGCCTGTATGGCTGGTTGGCGCCCCGCTTCGATGCCCGGCTGGTGGGGCGCATACTGCGCGCCAGTTTTTCTTTTGGCCTCATCACCATTTTGTATTCTATTCACGATAAGGTGGACCAGGTGATGCTCAAGGAACTGGCCAATGAGGTGGAGACCAGCCTGTACGCAGCGGCTTATCGCTGGATGGATGCCTTTAGTATGTACCTGTGGCTGGTACTCACCATGTTTTTTGCTCGTTTTGCCTACCACATTAAGGATCCCGGGGAGCAAAGCGAGCTGCTGCGGGCGGGGCAAATTGTCACGGCCCTGCCGCTCATTTTTGTGTGTGTGTTTGTGTTTTTTTATGGAGAGCAATTGTTGTGGCAACAAACCAACAGCAGCGCTGTTCAACTGCACATCATGAGCCTGAGCCTGAAAATTCTGTTTGTGGCCATGTGCATCAATGCCCTCTTTATGGTGTACAGCACCTTGCTTACCTCTACGGGTTATGTGGTGTTTGTAAACTGGTTGATTGTGGGGGCTATTCTGGTTAATATCGTCCTGAATTTCTGGTTGATTCCTCAATACGGGGCTCTGGCCGCTGCTTTTTCCACTGCGGTGAGCCTGGCCATAGCCGGGCTGGCGTATGTCGTGTACACCCATTTGCGCCTGCCGGTGCAGGTGCCTTTCCTGTTGCTGGGTAAGATTGTGCTGGCGGGCCTGGGCCTGGCCGTTACGTTCTTTGTCCTGAGCCAAACCAGCCTGAGCTGGTATATCAATACCCTGCTGGCGGCCGCCCTATATGGCGGCCTGTGTGTCCTGCTGGGTCTCATTCCCAAAGACCTGCTGGAGATGTTGAAAAAATAACCAGGCTGCTCTGATGCTTAGGGAGTAAGCTGGGCCTGTACTTCTTGTGAGCCTGCCGGGCGGTGCAGGTATCTGATAAACTGTATCACCTCCCGGTTTTTCTCCACCAGCGGAAGCAAGCCCTGGGGACCATCATCCGCAACGAGCGAACGGGCCTGACATTCCACCTCCGATATGGCCATACCAGAGAGGTACCAGCCCAGGGGCACTTCCACATGCCCATTTCCTGTATTGCAGGCTTGGTCGCGATCCATGCTTATTACTTTAAACTCAAAGCCCTCCCCAGGCAGGCGGCTTGAATGGCCGATGCGCGCTACCTCATCTACATACTCGCGCTGCAAGGCATTGAAAAACGCACTCAGTGGGGAGTGAAAGTCTAGCCCTTTCACATCCTCAGAGGTGATGTTGCGCAAATCCGTGTGGCCATTGGAGATAAAGAGGATGATGGGCTTTACCCGTTTGAAGAGGACAGAGTCGGGGCCTTGGCACAGCTGGGTTTTGTATGCCTGAATGGCACGGGCCATTTTGAGGGTGGTCACCAGGCCGGTGGTTTCCACAAAACCGCCGTCGGCCAGGTTGATTTGTTTGCGCTCCCCTCCTTTCTCCTCCAAAACCACCGTGCCCGAAGAGGCCAGGTAGGGAAAGCGGCTGCTGAGTGATGCCGCAGTGATAAAGGGCATATCCCCCTCCAAGTGTGCATACACATCAATGTCATCTTTGAAAAATACCGGGTCGAGCACCAGGTTGGAGATAATGGCATTTTGCCCGCTGCCAACGGTGGTGGTATTCATCAGCAGGGCCGGGTAAGCCAGGTGGTTATAACTGCTGTCGGTGTTTTTCCAGAAAGCGAGGAAGCCTTGCGAGAAAGTGGGATAGCCGGTTTTTTCCTCATAAAAAGCCGCCCAGTCGCGTTCTTGCCGGGTAGAGCGGTCGAAGGCCTGAATGGACCAGGGGGTGACCAGCTGAATCATTTCCGGGAAAAAGAGGCTGGCGGTGATGGTAGAGAGGTAATCTTCGCCTATCATTTCGTTGAAGGCAGGGCGGTAAACGGGCAGAGAGGTCGAATCATGGCGGGCGACTGCCAGCTCAACTCCCGTGGGCGAAAGAGGGTGGCGGGCCTGCCAGCCTTGGAGAGAGTCGCGGTAATAGGCCTGAAAAAAGGCCGTGCCCAGGCTGCCACCGGAAATGCCACTGATGGCAAATACATGCGGGTAAAAACCGGGGATGTCCTGCTGTACCTCCATGAGCACATGGCTGGTCCAGGCCATAGAGCGTATGCCGCCGCCCTGGGCGGCCACCAGGTAGAGGGGAATTTCCCCCTGCACGGAACTGTCGGCCCGGTCCTTTACCCAGCTTTTGAAGTAGTGCTCCATTTCCATACGGCCCTTTTCGTCCGTACCCGGCTCAAAGGCTACAGGGCTAAGCTCCAGCTTCTGTATGTGGTTGTTGTTGCGCATACTGCTGAAAGGAATGCTCAGTGCCAGCAGCCAAATGATCATAAAAATACTCATGGGTACGGCCGGAATCCAGTTGAGAAATTTCGGCATGCGAAAAAACATCAGAAAGCGACGCTCGCGCCCAATGCCAAAGCGGTTCAGTACATTGTGATGCTCGTCGGCCAGCAAAAAAAACATGCCCGCAAAGGTGAAAAACCATATTCCCAGGCACAAAATGGCCATGGGGCGCAGCAACTGCGCCAGCCGCCAGCTGGCTGGAAGGGTGAAAAATAAAACGGCTATGGCCACCAGCCCCAGCAAAATGAAAAAGGTGCGCTGGGTTTGATGTCTGAACAAGGGCAAAAAGCCCGGCATGGATTTGGGCTGCCGGTGCTTGGCATCGCTGATGGCCTTCAGGGCATGCGCGCGTGCCAGGCGGATATTGGGCATAAAGGTAGTGCCCCCAAGTATAGTGAAATACAGCAATACCGAAATAACCACTCCCCAGATCATGGAAGTGGAAATAACCCCGGCTTTCCATATTCCCACAAATACAATGAGGAAGGGAATAAAGCCATAAATATAGGCCACCCGGTTGAAGGGTTGGGCAAAATCTTCCTGCCCATACAGGCTCTCCTT
>RFHT01000117.1 GCA_003696835.1 Bacteroidota bacterium | reverse complement strand
TGTTGTTTTTTTCACCCTGAGAGTCCTGAATAATTGCGAAATTCGTATCAAAGATAAACGATTGATAATTAAGGCTTAATATCCCGAACTCACGTTAATAAAAGGAAGAGCCGGCCCGCAAGCAGGCCGGCAAATAAGTCATCAGGAGCGTCAGCTCAAACTGAAGTTTCTTCTTATTGAGCGTTTTATTGAGCGTTGTGAAAAGTGGAGAAGCTCTCTACTCCCGAATGACCATTTTGGACAGTTCGCCCTGGTTGGTAGTTAGCTTGAGGTAATAGATACCAACGGGCAATGCAGGCGCAGTCAAAGAGGATTCTTTGCCACTGAGGGCGGTATTAAAAACCGTCACACCATTTTCGTTCACAATGGACAGGGCACTGATTTCCAGGGCCGCGCTTTTGTTGATCTCCAGGTAATCCGTAAAGGGATTGGGGTTGACTGTAAACTGGACCGAAAAGGTAGCTACGCCGCCTTTGGCATGGGGAGCAGCTATTCTGCCTTCAATGTCCTCTATTACAATGATGGTTGCTCCTCCCTGTGCCAGTACGGCAACCGGCATTATCAAGAAAGCAAACAAGGCGAGGTTTAGAAATAAATTTTTCATGATTTGTCTTTTTTTTGTTATTTTAACTTTATTGTGGAACATAGGTTTCCCTTCCCGCTCAGGGCGGAAAACGTGTTCGTGTACTTCAGGCTTAGCTGTAGCGGGCCCTTAGCAGAAAGCTGTGCCTCCTAGGTATAAATTGCTGTAAATAAGCCTCTTACACCTGTTCAGTTACAGAACCAGATCATACATTGCAAGCTGCATGCAATGGCACTTACTAACAAGGATGGAATTCCACTCGTCCATGTTCAACTGTTCGCACTTGATGCGAATTCATTTACTCGAATTGCTCCAGTTTTCTCCACTTTTCAACAGCAATTAAAAAAAAGAAATATAAAAAACCAAATATTTCACTCATAAAGTACCAATAAAGTGTTGCAAACAACAAAAGACAACAATTTGGTCCGGGAAATAAGCCTGTACAGCGTAATCAAACAAGTGAAAAAGCAAACAGAAAACGGCATGTAGCCATAAATTTTCTTATCTTGCATAGTGGCCATAGCCACTATATTGGTACAAAATTGGTACAAAAAACGAGATCGTTATGAAATACCTGCCACTTCTATTAATGCTGTGCCTTTGCGTCCTTGCCTGTTCGCCCAGGCTGAAGGATGCCTCTGGAGACCAGGTAACCGCTAGCGAAGAAAACGCTCGCAATGCCCGGCTGGAATCCCAGCAAATACCCAGAGAGTTTGCGCTTGAAGCCTATCTGCGGCGGCAACCCGGAGTGATTGTTCAGGGCTCAGGAGTTAATGCACGGGTGCAGATACGGGGGGTAAATTCATTTAGCGGAAACACCGAGCCTTTGTTTATTGTCAATGGCAATGACGTAGGCCAGAGTTATGCCCGGGCAGCCGAGTTATTAAGGGGAATGGAAATCAAATCGGTAAAGGTATTAAAAGACTCCGATGCGACGCTGTACGGCATACGTGGTGCAGGAGGGGTTATCATTATCACAGCCAAATGAGGTTCATCTCCTGGGCCGCAGCCCCCAGAGCCAAAAAACACCCAGTAGGGTAGCCGATACAAAGGCAAAGAGGCTCAGGAGGGGAATGCCTTTCCAGGCTGCGTGCTGGGAAGCTGCATCGGAGGTAATGATGATGCCACCGGTAAGCAGCAGGGCAGCTATGATGAGGCTGAGTGCCAGGCGCCTGCTGGCTACATCCAGGGTTCTGGCGATGGGCCCCAGTCCGCGGTTTTCTACCTCAAGGCGCAATTTCCCCCGGTTGATTTTGCGCAGCATTACCCGCATTTCTGTTGGAGCCTCTGCCACAAAGGCATCCATTTCATACAAGCGCGATAGCAGGCTGTTCAGCACGTTGCTGGCTGAAAACTGCTCCTGCATCAGGCGCCTGCCGTAGGGCCTGATAAATTCAAA
Source organism: Bacteroidota bacterium (assembly GCA_003696835.1). Taxonomy (GTDB): domain Bacteria; phylum Bacteroidota; class Bacteroidia; order J057; family J057; genus J057. The sequence goes on along the minus strand of RFHT01000117.1, from coordinate 18,170 downwards.
GGTGTTGAAGGTGGGATACACCACCCGCCCCATGCCCTCCAGTATGGTTAGGGCCCTGAGGATGAGAAATATCCGGCCCGGCAGGCGCATTTTGTAGTGGTAAATGATGCGGTGCAGCCTGGACACCAGCTCGGAGAAACTCACCTGCTGAACTTCCAGGTCCACAAAATCGTGAATAAACTCGCTCAGCTCGTACTCCAGGGTGCTCATTTCTTCCACCCCATCTTCTATGGCCAGCTTGCGCAGGGCCCGGGCTACCAGGGTGGCATCGTCCTGGGCAATGCCCACAAATATGCGCGCAAGGGCATATTTATCCCGCTTCATCAGTTTGCCCACCATCCCAAAATCAATCAGACAGATCACCCCATCTTGCCGCACCCATACATTACCCGGATGGGGATCGGCATGGAAATACCCATACTTAAAAATCTGGGTCATGTAAATATCCATGCCTGTTTCGGCTATTTGCTGCGGGTCATGTCCCCAGGCTTTAAGCTGAGCAACATCTGTAATTTTGCACCCATCAATGTACTCCATCACCAGTATGCGGTCGGTGGAGTATTGGCGATACACTGCGGGTATGTAGAAGTTGGTGTAATTGCGATAAAAATTCCGGAACTGTTCTATGTTTCGGGCCTCATAGGTATATCGCAATTCACGGTGAATGACCTTTTCAAATTCCTCCACAATTTCCATGGGGTTGAGAATTCCCTGCCTGCGGAAATAGGCCTCCGCCCTGTGGGCGATTTCCTTGATGATGAGCAGGTCGGCCTCTACGGTTTCCTTCACCCCGGGGCGCTGTACTTTGATCACCACTTCCCGCCCATCCAGCAGGCGGGCTTTGTGCACCTGCCCAATGGAAGCTGAGCCAATGGGCGTTTCCTCTATCCATTCAAACACTTCTTCGGGGGAAATGCCCAGTTCTTCCTCCAGGATTTCTCTGGCCTCTACAAAAGGGAAAGGCGGCACCTCGCTTTGTAGCTTTTTGAGCTCCTCGATGAGGTTTTCGGGAAGCAGGTCCGGCCGGTTACTCATTATCTGGGCTCCCTTAATGAAGGTGGGGCCCAGTGCTTCTATCACCTGCCGAATTCGCTCCCACAAGCTCTGGGTGGGGGTCAGCTTGAGTTTACCCTTGAGCGCGATGCGTTTGCGCCTGGGCAAAAAAGCAATGAGGGGGGTATGTATGACCACCTCCTCAAAACCATGCCTGATGAGCACAGTCAACACTTCTCGTATGCGCCGTATGTTCTTGCGGGTTTGCTCAAAAAACATGGAGGTTGGATATAGGGTTTATTGGGTCAAGTCCGCAAATCAGTAAATATTGGCCTCCTTGGCTGCCAGCTTAATACAAACGGCCAACACCTCCGTGGCTTTTTTCAGCTCGGGCAGAGATGGCAGGGAAGGCGCAATGCGGATGTTGCGGTCGCGGGGGTCATTCCGGTAGGGAAAGGTGGCCCCGGCAGCGGTGAGTTTTACGCCGGCTTTAGCGGCCAGCTCTACGACCCTTTTTGCGCAGCCTTCAGCAGTATTCAGGCTAATGAAATACCCGCCCTCGGGCCGTGTCCATCCGGCCAGTTCCAATCCGTTGAGTTCCCTGTTCAGGATCTCATCTACCGCTCTAAATTTGGGTTTCAGTATGGCTGCATGCTTTTTCATGTGGCTGCGTATTCCCTCCATATCACCAAAGAAGCGCACATGCCGCAGTTGATTGAGTTTATCGGGGCCAATGGTTTGCATAAACCTGTGCGTTAGCATCCACGCGATGTTTTCCTCACTTCCGGCCATGGCCGAAACCCCCGCTCCTGCAAAGGTAATTTTGGAAGTAGAGCCGTACATGAATACCCGATTGGGGTGCCCCGCTTCTTTACAGGCCTGCAAGATATTGGCCAGGGGGCGGGGGGTATCCGTCAAATGATGCACCGCGTAGGCATTGTCCCACATAATGCGGAAATCTTCGGCAGCGGCAGGCATGACGGCAAGGCGCCTTACTACCTGCTCAGAAAAAGTGACTCCGGTGGGGTTGCTGTAACGAGGTACACACCAAATGCCTTTCACGGTGGCATCTCCCGACACCCATGCCTCTACGGCATCCATATCGGGCCCTTCATCCGTCATCTCAATGTTGATCATTTCAATGCCCAGGTGCTGGCAAATGTTGAAGTGGCGGTCGTAGCCGGGAACGGGACACAAAAAGCGCACTTTCTCCTCCTTACTCCAGGGCTTTTTACTTCCCGGTACGCCATGAAGCATGGCATTTACGACCGTATCGTGCATCAGGCTCAGGCTGGCATTGCCCCCTATGAGCACTTCGGAGGGGCTGGCACCCAGGAAATCGGCGAAAATGGCCTTCATCTCCGGCAGGCCGTCCAGACTGCCATAGTTGCGGCAGTCAAGCCCATTGGAAGCGCGGTAATCTTGCGGCCCAAGTATATGGAGCATCTCCATGCTGAGGTCGAGCTGTTCGGGCCCGGGTTTTCCACGCGTCATGTCCAGCTGAAGGTTTTCCTGCCGGAAGCGGTCGTACCTGTGGGTGAGTTCCTGCTGTGTTTCTCTTTTTGCTGCTTGAAAAGCTTGGTTTGATTCAGACATAATCCGGGTTATTTGGGGTTATGGGCATAAAGGGGCGCGGAATTGGGGGGAATTTTTGAAAAAAACTCCCTGCAAAGATACAAATGTTCAACAAAAAAATATATTATGGCAAATATGAATCCCTGCATACTTCTTGCTTTTGTACTGCTTATGAGCACACTCCCCACATCCAATGCCCAGAATCAATTTGTCAAAGTGCGGTCTGGTCACTTTGAGATTGGGGGAAGGCCCTACTATTTTTTGGGAACCAATTTTTGGTATGGCATCAACCTGGGCTCCGGGGGAGCCGGAGGCGACCGCCAAAGGCTGCTCAAGGAGCTGGATCATCTACAAGAACTTGGTGTAAACAACCTGCGCATCATGGCTGCCAGCGAAGGACCCGACGACCAGCCCTGGCGCATGGTCCCGGCTTTGCAAAGCAGCCCGGGGGTGTACAAGCAGGAGTTGCTGGACGGCCTGGATTACTTGCTGGCTGAAATGGGTAAAAGGGAGATGAAAGCTGTTTTGTGTCTGAATAATTTCTGGCCCTGGTCGGGGGGCATGGCCCAGTATGTAAACTGGTTTGGAGGAAAGGCCATCCCCCTACCCCCCTCCTGCCGAGGGAGGAGACTGGGCCCGTTATCAACTCTACGCCATCAGATTTTATAAAAACGAGGCAGCAAAGGCGGCTTTCCAGGATCATGTGCGCTTGTTGATACAGCGACACAACTCCTATACCGGGCTCAGCTATAAAGAGGACCCCACCATCATGGCCTGGGAGCTGGCCAATGAACCCCGCGGAATCATCCGGCCTTCGGCCATGCAAAAATGGATAGCCGAAACGGCCCGCTTTATTAAGTCACTGGACCCCCACCACCTGGTCACGGTGGGCAGTGAAGGCAGAACCTCCAGCAGATTTGCCGGTAATGTTTTTCGCAAAGACCACGCAAGCCCTCACATCGACTATACCACCATCCATATTTGGGTACAGAACTGGGGATGGTACGACCCTCAGCATGCAGAAAAGACCTTTGAAAAAGCCTGTAGAAAGGCCAAAAGGTATTTGAAAAAGCACTTGCGCTGGAGTAGCCGCATGGGCAAGCCCCTCGTTTTGGAAGAGTTTGGCATTTCCAGGGACCTGGACGACCACTCCCCTGAGGCACCTACCACCTATCGCGACCAGTACTATAAATTTATGTTTGATGAAATTTACCGCAGAGCGGTATCCGGCGCCCCCGTGGCAGGCTGCAATTTTTGGGCCTGGGCAGGCCAGGGGAGGCCCAGGGAGCCGCGTGCCATCTGGCAGCCGGGCGATGACTTCACCGGGGATCCGCCACACGAGCACCAGGGCTGGTATTCTGTTTACGACCACGACCACAGCACCCTGGAAATCATACGGGCTTATGCAAAAAAGATGAATGAATTGGGTGAATGAATGTAGAATTGCTATCTTCACTCCCATATTTTTCACACCATGACCGTTATAACCCTTCTGGCACTCGCCCTGGCTCCCATCGTGTTTATTTTCACCTATGTTTATTTGAAAGATAAATACGACAAGGAACCCCTGCGCTACCTCATCATCACCTTTATACTGGGAATATGCACAGCGGCTCCGGTGCTGTATGTGGGGGAGCAGTTGCGCATTTTTACCCAAACTTCGGCCGAAAGCTCGACCATTATTGAGTTGATGATTTATGCCTTTTTTGTGGTAGCCACCACAGAGGAGGGCATGAAGTACCTGGTGCTGCGCTTTTACAATTATCCCCACAAAGAATTTGACGAGCCTTATGACGGCATCATGTACGGGGTGGCGGTTTCCCTGGGGTTTGCGGCTATAGAAAACGTGCTGTATGTGTTTTTGTCCGATGGGGCCGGCTACCAGACGGGCTTGCTGCGCATGTTCACTGCGGTACCTGCCCATGCGGTATTCGGCGTAATGATGGGCTACTATGTGGGCCACGCCAAATTCATCGTAGAGGGCGATCCCATGATCGAACAGCTCAAAGGGCTGGGAATGGCCATTCTGTTTCATGGCTTGTATGACTTTTTCCTCTTTTTACCCTCAAGTGGCGTGCTGGAACCCGAAAGTGCCTGGGGCTCGCTGGCCCTGCTGGCTTTTGTCACCCTTTTTGTGGGCATTCGCCTGGCCAGAAAGGCCATGCGGGAGCATTCGGCTATTTCTCCACACAAGGAAACCCACGATGCCGCAACACTGTTAGAAGAAGAAGAACCTCCCTCCAATTCTGAAACCTGATGAAAAGAGCTTCTTTTATGTTGTGCCTGTGCCTGCTGGCTGTATCGCTGAAGGCTCAGGTTACTGGCAGCAATTATGCCCACAGCCGGCAGCTGATGGGCGCCGACTCCCTTGCTTTTGACCCCCGGCTGGCTCCTTTCTTTCACGGTGTAGCCTCGGGTGATCCCCTGCCCGAAAGCGTCATTATCTGGACCCGGGTAACGACCGAAACAGAAGGAGAGGTAGAGGTAGGATGGGAAATGGCCCTGGATACTGCCATGAGCCAGATCGTACAAAGTGGCACACTGAGTACCGGCCCGGAGCGTGATTATACCGTGAAAGTAGATGTGGGCGGCCTTTCTCCCGGCCAAACCTATTATTACCGCTTTTTTGCCCTGGGAAGCTACTCCCTTACCGGCAGAACAAAAACGGCCCCCCAAGGCCATACCAGCCATCTCAAGTTTGCCGTTATATCCTGCACCAACTATCCCCAGGGGTATTTCAATGCCCTGGGAAACATTGCCCGCCGAAATGACCTGGATGCCGTTATTCATTTGGGCGATTACATTTATGAATATGAGCAGGGCCGCTTCAACAACCAGCAGCTTGAAGGCGAACGGGATGTGCTGCCTGAAAACGAGACGGTAAGCCTGGCCGACTACCGCACGCGTTATTCGCTCTATCACCTGGACCCGGACCTCTTGCGTGCCCACCAACAGCACCCTTTCATTTGTGTATGGGACGACCACGAAAGTGCCGACAACAGCTACCGCGATGGGGCCCGCAACCACCAGCCCGATACTGAAGGCGACTGGAATGTGCGGAAAAGGGCCTCTCAGCAGGCTTTTTACGAATGGGTGCCTATCAGGGAACAGCCCGACTTTCGCATATACCGCACTTTTTCCTTTGGCAACCTGGCTGAGCTGCTCATGCTGGATACGCGGCTTGAAGGCCGGGACGTACAACTGGATGACATCAACGACCCCGATTTCCTCAACCCGGACAGAAGCATACTGGGCCAGGTGCAGCGCAACTGGCTGCTGGACCAACTTCAGACTACTACTGCCAGCTGGAAAGTCATAGGGACCCAGGTCATTTTTTCTCCTTTCAATGTGGGGTTTGTCAGCAGCACCGACCCCGATTCTGTAGAAAGCCAGTTTTTGGATATATGGGATGGCTATCCGGTAGAACGCGATAGCATCATCAATTTTGTCCGCACACAGGCCATTGACGATGTGGTGTTCATTGCGGGCGACCTGCACACCTCATTTGCCCTGGACATCAACGAACGTCCCACTGATACCACCGCTTACCAAGCGGAGAGCGGTGCGGGCGCCGTGGCGGTGGAGTTTGTAACTCCCAGCATCAGTTCTCCCAATTTTGATGAGGCCGTGGGCTTTTTAGCCGATATTCTTGAGCAGTGCGTCAACCAACCCTGCCCCTTTTTCAACTCCCTTTCCAATCCCAACCCCCACATAAAATTTGCTGACCTGGACCGGCATGGCTACTTCATTCTCGATTTAACCCCCGACAGCAGCCAGGCCAACTGGTATTTCAGCCACGACATTCTGCAGCCCGACACCCTGGAGGAGTTTGGCGCAGCCTGGTACACCCGCCGGGGAGAAAACCACCTTCGCGCAGCCAGCATGCCCAGCCCTCCCAAGGCCGTACAGGACATTCCTGCTCCACCCTACCCCCACACCACCACTTCCCTGAGTACGGCCGGGCATGAACAGGCCTTTTTGCTGCTGGGCAGTTACCCCAATCCGGTGAAGGACATCTTTTTTCTTCAATATGCCCTCAACCGCCCACAGCAGCTAAGCATTGAATTGCTGGATGTACATGGAAGGGTGATACAGCGCATGCTGCACCAACGGCAGCAAAGGGGCATTTATACCCAGGTTTTGCACCTGAAAAACCTGGCAGAAGGCTTGTATTTTCTCCGCTTTCACAACGGTCAACATCAGCAGACCCTCCGCCTGCTGAAAAGATAGGCCGCAAAAGGCGCCCATAGCTGAACCATTTGTCTCTGTTTTCAGTTATTGAGGTATGAAAAAGCGCATCGTACGCCAGGAAATAAATGCCATGGAGAAGCGCAGACGCGTGCAGTTTGCCAACTCTTTGCCGGGTCTCAAAAGTGCACAGCTAATTGGCACCATCAACCAACATGCACAGACCAACCTGGCCATTTTCAGTTCATTCCTGCATGTGGGTTCCAGCCCTCCGCTTTATGGCTTTATAACCCGCCCCACCACGGTGGCACGACACACCTACCAAAACATCAGGTCCACTTCTTTCTATACCGTTAATCACATTCACCATACCCTATACCGGCAGGCCCACCAAACTTCGGCCCGCTACGAAGCGCATATTTCCGAATTTGACGCCTGTGGCTTTACCCCAGAGTTTAAGGCGGGCTTTCCCGCCCCTTTTGTGGCAGAAAGCCACATCCAACTGGGCCTGAAATATGTGGAGGAACACCCCATTGCGGCCAATGGTACCATCCTACTGGTGGGAGAGCTGCTGGAGCTGTGGGTACCTCCTGGCTACCTGGGAGAAGACGGGTACGTGGATGCCGAAGCTGCAGGCAGTGTAGGGGTCAGTGGGCTGGATAGCTACCACCTGACAAACAGGCTGGAACGCTTGCCTTATGCCAAGCCTGGCAAAGGCAAGCCATAAAAAAAGTCGGCCTGAGCCGACTTTTGAGCGAGAGACGAGATTCGAACCCGCGACCCCAACCTTGGCAAGGTTGTGCTCTACCAACTGAGCTACTCTCGCGTAAAATGTGGGTACAAAGAAAGGTAATTCGGCATTTCTGTGCAAGAATTTTTACAAAAAAAAATGGATTCCGCGCTATTTTTTCTACCTTGATACTTCCATTTCATTTCACCCAAACACCACCATCTATGAAATTGCTTACCCTCACATTCCTGGCCTCTACCCTGCTGTACATGGCAGGCTGTGCACAAAGCAGCATTCCCAATAAAGAAGAGCAAATTGCATCGGCTGTAATGGCTTTACCGGATGAAGAACGGGCCGAGGCCACTGTTTACGGATACGACAGCCAGGGCAAGTTGGTGCTGCTGCGCCAGGGCAGCAATGAGCAGATCTGCCTGGCTGACGACCCCTCCAAAGAGGGGTTTCAGGTGGTTTGTTACCACCAAGACCTGGAGCCCTTCATGGCTCGTGGCCGCCAGCTGCGGGCTGAGGGGAAAACGCCCGGCGAAATCAATGAAATACGGGAAGCCGAAGCCAAGGCCGGCACCCTCAAAATGCCCGAACACCCGGCTACCCTGCACGTACTGGCTGGTAAAGAGGGCAAATATGACCCCGCTACGGGCAAGGTACTCAACGCCCACTACCGCTATGTGGTGTACATCCCCTGGGCCACCCCGGAATCTACCGGCCTGCCCACCAAGCCCATGGTACCTGGCGGCCCCTGGATCATGGACCCCGGCACCCACAAGGCTCATATCATGATCAGCCCCCCAAAAATGCCCGATCAGCCTGAATAAAGCTGATAGGGTAAAAAAAATTGCACTGTAAGCTACCAGACATATCGTTTGGGGACAGGCAGGTATGTTGGGAATTGGTTTTGTAAACTGAATTGCCATGAGAACCTTCCTGATATCGATATGCTGGATATGCCTGGTACAGGCAAGCGCCCCTGCACAATGCTGCTCTGGGGGTGTGCCCATTTCCAGCAACCTGGGCCTGGTGAGCAGGGGAAACGGCGCCCTTCAGTTTCAGCTCACTTATGACTACAACGCCCTGCGCGACTGGTTTGACGGCGCGATGCGCCGTCCGCGGCCGCATGAGGATCCCATACGCACTACCCAGTCGGTGCTGCTGGAAACCAACTATGACTTTACAGACAGATTGGGTCTGAGCACCCTCTTTTCGTTCGTACGGCAGGAGCGTTTTACGCCCAAGTCCAACAGCTTTACCCGCAACGATGGCATAGGTGATGCCATCGTGCTGGCCAAATACAACCTCATTCTCCCCAATGCTAATCAACCCTTCAGCCTCAGTATAGGAGCGGGCCCCAAGTTGCCCCTGGGCAGGAATGATTTTATTGGAGATGATACCGGCCTGCTGCTCTCAGCCGACCTGCAACCCGGTACCGGGGCCTGGGAAATCGTTTCCTGGACCCACTTCAACTACCAGGCTCTGGCCTCCAGACCTACCTTTAACCTGACGGCCATCCTCACCACCCGCTACAACTTCCGCGGCCTGCGAAACAACGACCGCCAATATTACCGTTTTGGGCATGAGGCCCAGCTGCAGGCAGGTGCCTCGGACCGCTTCACCCTGGGCAAGCTGCTGGTAGATCCCACCCTTATGCTGCGCTTCCGCAAGGTGGGCCAGGACTATTCCGCCCTTGTGCCCTCCGACCCGAATGCCCCCGACCCTGAATTGCAGCCCTTCCCCAATACCGGCGGGACCTACCTGTACATCGTACCCAGCATGGGGGTGAATTTCACCCCCGACCTGAGCCTGCGCCTGGCTTCAGACCTGCCGCTCATGCGGCGGCTGGTGGGCTCGCAGGTTACTACTTCCTACAAAATTACCGCCTCCATTTATTACAGCCTCTCCCTCAAAAAGGATAAAAATCTCCCACAGCCTCAAAATCCGTTCAAATTTTAAGCCTTAAACCCATGAAACGCATCAAACTTTCCATTTCGGTGTTGTTGTTGCTCGCACTCACAGCGGGCTGCAAAAAAGACCAGATCAAAGGCGAATGGCTCATACCTGAAGCAGAGGTATTCGATGGTGGCCCCGGCAAGGATGGCATCCCCGCCATCAACAGCCCCTCTTTTGTACAGGCCGGGGAGGTTAATTTTCTGGATGAAAATGAGCTGGTAGTGGGGTTCCTCAATGGCAACTCGGCCCGGGCATATCCCCATCGCATTTTGGACTGGCACGAAATCATCAACGATGAGGTAGAAGCCGCAAAGGTAGCCATTACCTATTGTCCCCTTACGGGTACGGCTACGGGCTGGGATCGCGTAATTAATGGAAAGGCCACTACCTTTGGGGTTTCCGGCCTGCTGTACAACTCCAACCTCATTCCCTACGACAGAGAAACCGACAGCAACTGGTCTCAGATGCAATTGAGGTGCGTCAATGGTAAGCTCATTGGCACGGAAGTGAAGCTGCACGCAGTGGTGGAAACCAGCTGGAAAACCTGGAAGGAAATGTACCCCAACTCCCTGGTGGTGGACCTCAACACCGGCTTTAACCGCAATTACCAGATTTATCCCTATGGGGATTATCGCACCAACAATGACCGCCTGCTGTTTCCCCTGAGCAATCACGACCGTCGCCTGCCCCGCAAAACCCGTGTGCTGGGCATAGAGGTCAATGGCAAAGCCAAGGTCTATCAACTTGCAGATTTTGGCAGCCAAACCAAGATGATTGAGGATGTGATCAATGGGGTTCAGGTACTGATTGTGGGCAATGGGGAGAAAAACTTTGCCGTGGCATTTGAGCGCAACCTGGAAGACGGCAGCCAGCCCAATTTCAGCCCGCTGCAGAATCAGCTTCCCCTCATACTGGAAGATGAATCAGGAAGCCAGTACGATGTATTTGGCTATGCCCGCTCGGGCCCGCAAGCCGGGAAGCGGCTGCTGCCTGCCAAAGCCTACATTGGCTATTTTTTTGCCTGGGGGGCTTTCTATCCGGAGCTGGAGATTTACCAGCAATAGCCTCCATATCCTCACAGCCTTCACCAAGCAAAGGCTTGAGGCCAGCCAGCGTGAAAAATGTTGCTGCCCGGCTGAACCTTTTTCCCTCAAAGGGGTACTACCCAGCATACGGGCCGCCCAAAGGGCCGGAGTAGCCAGCATGAAGCAGCCAGGAATTTTCAGCGAAAACCAACTGAACGAGCAGCCAGACGAGTTGTTGATGGGCCTCATCCGGCACGGAAATGAAGCGGCTTTTGAAATCCTTTATCAGCGCTACAGCCTTAAGATGCTTCACTATTTCCACAAAATGCTGGGCAGCCAGGAGGCCAAGGCGCAGGATTTCCTTCAAGACCTGTTCGTAAAAATTATTGAAAAGGCGCACTTGTTCAATCCCGAAAAAAAATTTTCCACCTGGCTTTACACCCTGGCTGGCAACATGTGTAAGAACGAATACCGCAGCATGCAGGTCAGGCGTATCCTCACCCACTCCGACGAGTGGGAACAGCTGTGCGGCAAGGATCCCTCACCTGAGGTATTGATGGATCAGCAGCAGTTTGAAGATTCGCTGGACAAAGCCCTGCGAGCCCTGGAGCCCATTCACCGGGAGGTGTTTGTGCTGCGGTACCAGCAGGAATTGAGCATACGGGAAATCAGCCAGATCGTGCAGTGTGCCGAAGGCACGGTGAAGTCGCGCATTTTTTATGCGCTGAAAAAACTATCGGCCAGGCTATGTGTATATCATGGATTAATCAAAGACTAATTGTTTGTATTATGAATAAGTGGGAACATCAGGATGAACGGGACTTGCTGGCCTTGCTGGAGGCCAAAACCTATGATATGCTCAGCCGGGAGGAGCGTGCAAGCCTGGGCGCACACATCAGCCGCGAAACTTATGAGCGTTGGCGCAGGCTGCAGCTGCTGGCCCGGCAAAGCCTGAAGGTTGGTGCCGGGGCACAGCTGAAGCCGGACCCCACCATTTTGCCTTCACTCAAAACCCTCATGGCTTCGCGCACCCGGGTAAAAGGGCCGGCACCCCGGCTTACCCTCCCCCTAAAGAAGAAACCTTTTCGCAGGCAGCTATCTGTTTACCAGGCTATAGCTGCAGCGGCGGCCATCCTCTTTGCCATCCATATCAGCAGCAACCACTGGAAACAGGATGTGGGCCTGCATGCTTACCCCATTTTTGCCGACTCTACCTCGTCCAGCCCGCAGCAAATCATGCTGCAGGACGAAGACAGTGTAAAAGACGACTCTGTGCTCAGGCTAAACTGATACCCGGTGCTCAAAGCTTGAGCCCCACACTCAGCACGGCTATGCCCTTACGGGTAGAGAGGCCATAGGATTGTCCGTTGATGGTAATGCCCTCTTCCCCTTTGTTGAGAGGCAATTGGTAATTCAGATCCACCAGCAGTTTCCACAAATCGAGTCCAATACCAAGCTGTGCGCCCCAGCTGGCCTGGTTGTAGGTACGACTGAGGGCATCGAGGTTTTCGAAGTCGGACTTGCCTTGAATGCGAATACTGGCCACTGGGCCCGCCTGCACCCGAAAGGCGGCAAATTTCAAGCCTACCACTACTGGTATATCGATGTTGAGGAAGTCTTCATCGCGAAATTGCCCCTCTCCCGGACTGGCAAGCGTATGAAAGGAGTAGGTAGATTTTGTACTGGTGAGCAGCAGCTCAGGCTGAATATAGAGGGCATCCAGTCCCAGGCGCACAAACATCCCCAACCGAAATCCCAGCTTTCCGTCCAGGCTCAGGCTGTCCAGTTCCTGCCTGATGGCCGCATCGCCCAGCTCAGCAGCAGCGGTTTGAATGCCGATACGCGGCCCGATAGAAAGCTGTGCATAGGAAGTCACAAACAGAAGCAAAGCGGTGAAAAAGATAATTGTTTTTCTGATCATGGCCGCAGTATAATTATTTTAAATCAAATTACTAAAATATTATTTCTCTATATTTTTCACATACCTGTAAGCCACCAGTGGATATTCTTCTGAAAATTTGCATGAAATTTGGCTAATTACGGCTCAGTCTTTGTTGATACAGCTAAAGACCCAAGAATTACCATCCATACAGGCTGCGTTATACGAGCAGCGTAAATGTATTATTTTCGGCTTTGGAACGAATTAGCTACAGGAAACATTCACATCTATGATACTGACCTATATATTTATCGCCATCAATGTGGTTTTCATCTTTTTTCTTGTATTTCCCTTTTTTGCCAACTTGCTGGCTAGCCTCTCCAGAAAGAAAAAAGTGGAAGATAAAGGCGAGCCCCACGATTTTGCCTGTGTGATCACGGCTTACCGCAACCTGGCCATTAACCGGCCACTGGTGGAGTCGCTGCTGAAGCAAAACTATACCAACTATCATGTCTATCTGGTAGCCGACCGCTGCGAGATTAAGGACTGGGACCTCAGGCATGAAAAATTCACCCTGCTGGCGCCACCGGAGCCGCTCAACAGCAAGGTAAACTCCCTGCGCTATGCCCTGGCGCATTTTCACCGTCCCCACCAGGGCGTAGTGGTATGGGACCCCGATAACCTTGCCCACCCCAATGTGCTGAAGCTGTTTGACCAGTACTTCCACGCCGGCTACCAGGCCGTGCAGGGCAAGCGCACAGCCAAGAACCTCGATACGGTTTATGCCTGTATTGATGGCATGTGCGAATTGTATTACAACTACGCCATGCGTTATAATCTCTTCCGCATGGGTTCTTCTTCCACCATTGCGGGCTCAGGCATGGCCGTGCAGACCGCTCTCTTTAAGGACTGCCTTCAATTGCAGCGCATGGACACCCGCGAAGGCGAAAGCTTCATAGATGAAGACAAGGTTTTGCAAATGGGTATAGTGGAGCGGGGCAAGCGCATTGCATTCACGCCGGAGGCCATCATTTATGACGAAAAGGTGGACTCTGCCGACCAGGTGGAAAAACAGCGTTCGCGCTGGCTGAGCAGCTATTTTCAGCAAGTTCCTCAGGCCCTGGGCATGATCTTCAAAGGCCTGTTTACCTTCAACTGGAACAAGCTCTGGTTTGGAGTATCTACTTTGTATCCTCCTTTATTTATTTTGGCCATTTCTTCGGCCCTTTTGCTGTTCATAGATGCGTTGTTCTTTTTCCCCGAACTATTTGTTCCCCTGCTGGTGGCTGGGCTCATTTTCACCCTCAATTTCTTTCTCATCCTCAAAAAGGCCCGTGCACCCAAAGAAATCTGGCAGGCTATATGGGGCATACCCGTATTTGTGAGCAGTCAGATCAGGGCATTGTTGAAAATCAAACGGGAAAAAGGCAATGAAGCGCCAACGGAAAACAAGCGCGTGGTGAGCATAGACGAATTGCTGTCAAAAGAATAGAGGAAAGCGCTTCCTCTTGAAGCTGGCCCTGCTGAAGGTTACATTTTTGATGTACTCAGCAGGGCTATGTGCATGCTGAAGCACCCAAGGCACATCTCCCATCAATGGGTAGTGCTTACCACCCTGGCCGGGGAAGTTTCGCTTTCCAGCAGCCATTTCTGGCCTTCTTTCATGATAAACAGCCCTTTGAGGCCGGTGTAAAACAGTCCTTCTTTTGAGAGCACTTTGCTGGTAGCAGTTTCATTATCCACATAGCCCAAAAAAATGGAAGCAGACTCCAGACATACCTCTCCCACAAAGCCCAGGGGTAATTCTTCACCCGCATGGCTATGCGCGTCCATGGCGTGCCGTATGCTCATGCTGCCATAAGGTGCAATGGCATTTCCCAGCAAGCAAGATGGATATTTGATGGCCGTTTGTAGGGGAATAAAGGTGCACAAACCGGTAGTTTCCAACATACACAAGCCGGTACCTCCCCGTGGAGCAAATTGCTTCAATTTCATCATAAAAGCCCAGTCGGCTTTGCCCAAAAAGAGGGCGAAGCGCACACTTTCGAATGAAACGGGGTGCTTTTCAGCTGCTTTCCATAGTCGCTCATAGCCTTCTACCTCCATGAGGGTATGGGTTACGAAGTGATGGGCGATGGCATGCAGGCTTTGTTCAGGCTGGGCAGGTGTGCACATCACCGCTGTTCCGCCCGAGAGCAAGGCGGTCAGCAAGCCGTGCACAATGGCAGTTACGTCGTTTTCAGCTAGATTGACCAGGGTACGGTTTTCGGGTTGAAAATCGCTTGTTTCTCTGGTAAAAGCTACCTGGTTGAGCAAATTTTCATGACTCAGCAGCACACCTTCATCACGCTCATTGAAAATGAGCAGGGCCGGGTTCCATTTGTGGAGTTCTCTGTGAATTTTTCTCAATTTCCCCTGAAAACGCTGCCGAAGATAGGCCATACCAATTTTGCTCGCCCGAAAAACTGAAGAAAAAGGCATGGAAGTGGCCCCGGAGAGGTCATCATTTACCGCTATGTGCACCACATAGCGGATAAAACTCAACTGATAAATTATTTCTCCCAGGGTGCCACGCCCTTTCTGAGGGGTATAGATTAGAACTGCAGGCCGGATTCTTCTGAGTTGGTCGGCCAGCACGCTGGCATGTGCCCGGCTGTCCAATGGACAAAATATTGCTCCAAGCCGAAAGCTGGCCAGCATCAATACCACGTATTCTTTTGAAAAGGTACATACACAAGCAATGCGGTCGCCAGGCCTGATGCCCATCTCCAATAAACGCAGGCTAACTACTTCCACTTCCTGTTTCAGTTGACGGTACATCAGTTGTTGGCCTTTGGCATAGTCGATGAGCGCAATTTTTCCGGGGCTTTCTTTGGTCCAAATAAAAAAGGAATCGTATAGCAGGGAGTTAGGTTTGAGAAATTTGTTCATAATACAACCCCGAAATAAAAGATTATTCGTAATATTATATGTATATAACATTAATTTCCTGCCAATATGCTGCCAATCTTTCAAATGGGGAGAAATTTGTTTAAAATCTGTTGTTAAAGTAGGAAACAATTTGTTTGCAGGCTGGTTCTCATAAGCAAAAAGTACATGAAAGCAGTTGTCATAGGTGCAGGTATAGGGGGCCTGGCTACTGCCATCAGGCTGAGGGTGCAGGGGTACGAAGTACAGGTATATGAAGCCGGGGCTCAGGCAGGGGGCAAGCTCAACGAATTGCACCTTCAGGGTTTTCGCTTTGATGCCGGTCCTTCTCTCTTCACCCTGCCGGAGCTGGTAAGCGAGTTGTTCAGCCTGGCAGGCAGGGAGCCCGGCAACTATTTCAGCTACGAGCTACTGCCCGAATTGTGCCGGTATTTTTTTGAAGATGGCAGCTGCATACGGGCCTTCAGCCAGCCGGAGGCCTTTGCGGAAGAAATTGAGCAAAAAACGGGTGAAAGTGCCGCTAAGGTGAAAAAGTTTTTACAGAAAAGTCAGAGGTTATACGAACTCACTGCCCATGTATTCCTTCACCGGTCCCTGCATAAACTCAGCACCTACCTCAGGGCCGACACCCTTAGGTCCATGCTGAGGTTGCACCAGCTAGATGCTTTCAGGAGTATGCATCAGGCCAATCGTTCGCATTTTCAGGATGAACGCCTGGTGCAGATGTTTGACCGCTTTGCCACCTACAACGGATCCAACCCCTACCGGGCACCTGCTACCCTCAACATCATTCCCCATCTGGAGCACAATTTGGGGGCGTTCTTCCCTACAGGTGGCATGTACCGCATAGCCCAAAGCCTTTATAAACTGGCCTGCGAATTGGGGGTGGTGTTTCACTTCAACCACAAAGTGGAGCAAATCGTGCTTGCAGATAGCCAGCAGGTAAAGGGCGTGCAAGTAAAGCAGCAAGTGGTGCCCGCCGATGTGGTGGTGAGCAATATGGACATTGTGCCCACCTACCGCAAGCTGCTGCCTCAGCTCAGTGCCCCGGAAAAAATCCTGCGGCAGCCCCGTTCAAGTTCTGCCCTTATTTTTTACTGGGGCATGAATACTACCTTTGATGAACTGGACGTACACAATGTGTTTTTTAGCAAGCAATACGAAAAAGAATTCGAGGCTGTGTGGGAGCATCAATCAATCTGGCACGATCCCACAGTGTACCTCTATGTAAGTGCCAAAAAATGCCCCCAGGATGCTCCTCCGGGCAAGGAAAACTGGTTTGTGATGATCAATGTTCCCCCGGATACCGGGCAAAACTGGCCAGCATTGGCCCAGCAAGCACGCAGCTCCATTATTCATAAACTAAGCCGCATGCTGGGCAGGGATATTTCCCGCCACATTGTGTGCGAATCTGTGCTGGACCCGCCACTCATTGCCTCGCGCACCTCCTCCTACCAGGGCGCCCTGTACGGCAACAGCAGCAACAACCGCTGGGCCGCTTTTTTGCGTCATCCCAACTTTAGCCGCAGGCTTAAAGGGCTGTATTTTTGCGGGGGTAGTGTACATCCCGGGGGAGGAATTCCCCTTTGCCTGCTTTCTGCCAAAATAGTGGGAGACCTCGTGGCAGCTGACGGCTGACAAATGTCGTTTTCTCTGAGGGCGCGCCGCCTCTATTTCAGCTATAAAAATTGCCTATTTCTTTTGAAACCGGCAATTTTCCACTATATTCAGGCTGTTATCATGTTTCGTTTACCTACTTGCCCGCATCAAAATGAAAGTCTATCTCTCTGCTTTGTTCGTTTTTGTTTGCAGCCTGTGCATCTCCCCCCTGTATGCGCAGCAGTCCTCTTCACTTTCAGCCAACGACCTGCTTTTTGGCAGCGAGGAACCCCTCAAGGTGGAACTGGTCTGCAATTTTAAAGCATTGCTCAAAGACCGGGACGAGGAAAGGGAATACCACCCGGCCACCCTCACCTACACAGATGAGCATGGGCAGAAGGTGGTGATGGAGCACCTCAAGTTGCGCACCCGCGGCAATTTCCGCCGCAAGCGGGCTACCTGTGCCTTTCCGCCCATTCGTCTGAACTTTGTCAAGGATCAGACTGAGGGCACCCTCTTTGAAGGCCAGGACAAGCTCAAGCTGGTCACCCATTGCCAGAATAAATCCTCTGCCTATCAGCAATACGTTTTGCAGGAGTACCTCATTTACAAAATGTACAACCTGCTCACCCCCTACAGCTTCCGGGTGCGCCTGCTGGACATTACCTATGTCGATTCGGCCGGCAAATACGAACCCATGAACAAGCATGCTTTCATCATTGAAGATGAGGACCTCATGGCTGAGCGACTGGGAGGTAAAATGGTGGAAATACCTGGCATTTCCCCCTTGTCTCTGGACCAGGAAATCAGCAGCAGGCTGGCCATTTTTCAGTTTATGGTGGGTAATACCGACTTTTCTCTGCCCTATATGCACAATGTCAAATTGCTGCAGATTCCCGGCCAGCAGGCCATCATTCCCATCCCGTATGACTTCGACTGGTCTGGCCTCATTTCAGCTCCTTATGCCGTACCTAATGAAACCCTGGGTATCAAGTCGGTTCGGGAGCGGGTTTTTCGGGGGTTTTGTCGCCCGAAAGAAGAGTTTAAAGCTGATATTCAACTGTTTATCGACAAAAATCCGCAATTGCTGGCCGTAGTAAGTGAGTTTCCCCTGCTCAACGAAAAAACCAAAAAGCGGACCCTCAAATACCTGCAAAGTTTTTTCAACATCATAGAATCCCCTTCTGCCTGCCAGCGGGAAATTTTTCAGGCATGTCGTGAGATTTAGCCCAAGTTTTTGTGCCGCTCCTACGGAGCTGGGGTCGGTGGTGGCTTCTTGTTCTACAAAGGT
>RFHT01000782.1 GCA_003696835.1 Bacteroidota bacterium | reverse complement strand
TCATCGGGGGTGTTGGCGATGTTATTGGATACCGAGAAAATGCTGCCCCCGCTGTAAAAGGCATCCGCTTCAAACAACTCCCCCACTACCGTGGTGTAGGCCGGGCCGCCACAATTGATGCGGTGTACGGGACACAGAGCAGGCTTGAGCAGCAGTTGCAGGGGCGGCAGGCTGAAGCTGCCCCCTCCGGGTAGGCTCAGCACTGCCAGCAACAAATTTCTGCCACCCGTTTCCTGCGAACGCAGCAGGTTGAAGGGGATTTCTACCTGCCCCCCAGTCCCAATGGTGGCAGTATAGGAGGTGAGTTGCAGCAGGCGGTTGGCTTCATACAGGTCTGGAGAATAGGCCCCTGAAGGCAAGTTGGGAGCTACCCATTCTGCTTCGGCCAGGTACAGGCTCACTTCTGCCCCTGCAGGACCGTTTAGCACGGCCACCTGCCCCGCCTGCTCGGTAGTAGCCGGAAAACTGGCCATGCCCTGAACGCCCAAAGTCGCCTGCGGCGGATCCAGGCCGCTGAGCTGCCCCAGGGAAGCATCCAGCTGGCTGGAGTCGGGATAGAGCAGCACCTCCTGGCTGGAGCAGTCGTCGTATTGGATGTACACCCTGCTACCTGCCAGCTCCAAGCCCGACACATGGGCTGCCTGGCCGGGGCCGGGAGCGGTGGTCCCCTGTACACTCAGGGGGTCCACATCCACCGAAAACTGCAGGCTTTCGCCGGCATCAAAATCAGAAAAGCTCAGGCTCAGCACCTCATACCCCCCATCGCGTGCAGCCGAAAAGCTGTGTGCCTGAAAGCCCGTGCTGCTGCCCCCAGCGTCTATACGCACATCCATGTACTGCTCGTCTCCTGCCTGCCCGGTGGGATCAAATACGAGCTTCTGCAACCAGGCAGTGCGCAGGTCAACACGCACTTCTTTGATCTTTTGCCCCCCTGCCGAGGTATTCGTCAGTTGGAAGCTGCCGCTGCTCATGCAGCTGGCATCCAGTTGGTTGCCGGGCGGGTCGATGCGCAGCGTGGCGCTGCTGCTGGTACTGAGGGGCTGGACCGAAAGCTCGTCCCAACTGGCATAGAAGGCCTTGCCGCCGCCTGTGCTGGCCAGCAGCCCGATGGCCAGGGCCTGTGTGGAATCCTGCACGGCCGTGAGCAGGCTGCCTCCCAGGGCAAAGGCTGCACCAGCGGCAGCCCGGGGACCGCCCTCCAGGGCGTATTCGGGCTGTACGCTTCCCGCAGCCGGGTCCAGCGTGAGGTAGAGGTCAATGGTGGCGGCCTGCCGGATGTTGGGTACCGAATAGGTGGCCACACTGGGCACACCCGCCACTTCCACGATAACCGAAATGCCCGAATCGGCCACTATTTTCACATAATTGTCCTGGTCGCCGGTCCCGATGTACATGCCCTGAGACTCGGGGCCATCCGGGCTTTGGCCTTCAAAGCCCGCTGCCAGCATCTGGGTGTGGATGACGTAGGGACACATACCGGCATGGCTGAACATGCCAAACTGAAAGGCAGCGCGCTGGTTGTTTTGGCGGGGATCGCCTGCTTCTGCCGGAATGGTGAGCAGGCCGGTGGTGCCTCCAGCAATGACCTGCTGCGCATCGTACAGGCTGAGGTAGTCCTGCCCGGGCTGCATGAGGCCGGTGAACCCCAGGCCGAAGAAGCCGGTGCCGGGGTCGTCATTAAAAAACTCACGGTGAAAGGGCAGGCGGGTTTGCAGCCCATTGAGGGGGTCAATGGGGAAGGGGTCGGTGGTATCGGGCAGGCCGTCGTCGTCGTCGTCGGGGTCGTTGAGGTCCGACACCAGAAAGCCGTTGATGAAGGTGCTGTCGCGGTCGGCAGGTTTGCTGGCCGAAGAGCAGGGATTGGTGCTGTTGTCCAGTTCATCGGCATTGCTGAAGCCGTCGAGGTCTTCGTCCAGGGTGGGGTCATCGGTGCCGGCGCATGCCGACACGGAAGCGCCGTCGTAGTCGGCTGGTTCAAATACGTATAGGTTGTTATTGCCATAGTCGGCCACCCATATAGTGCCGCCAAAAATGTGGGCATCACCCTGGGCGGTCACATCCAGGGGCTGCATGCCAAAGCCTGAAAAGAAGACTTCTATGCCGTTGGTGACCGTGTCGCCTGCCGCATTGAGCTGCACGCGGTAAATTTCGCCCGTATAGCTGGCGGCCAGCAGGTTGCCCTGCAGGGCACCGCCGAAGTTGGAGGCTGTGTATTCGCACAGGCCGTTGGTAGAGGAAGGAAAGGCAATGAGGGCCTGGTTTTCCACACCGGGCAACTGGAAGTCGCCCTCAAGGGGGTTGGCCATAGAAGGGGGTACGGGCGGCCAGTCGGCCGGCAGGGGATGGGGGCCAGTGGTGGAAGTGCGAAAGACGCCGCTATCGCCGTAGGTATAAAGCCCGGCGCCTGTAGGGTTGGCGCGCACAGGGCAGGGGTGGCCGGCGTAGTAGCCCGAGTCGGGGACGTAGTGCAGGCCGTTGAGGTTGTTGACGTAGCCGGGTTCGCCCGGCACATAATTGTTGGTTACGTTGGGAGTGCCTTCACCTTCGGGGTAGCCGCCCCAGCCACCATTGCCGCCGTTGTCCACGGTGTACATACGGCCGGCCGTGGTGATTTCTATGTCGTAGGCATTGCGGTAGCCAGGGGAATAAATTTGCACAGGGCTTCCGGGTACAAGTTTGGCCTGGTTGAGGCCATCGTTTCCACCAAAAGGATCTCCCACATCTATACCGTCATAGGCAGGGTCGTTGGGGTCAGTAATGCCGTTCACATTGGGTTTGTCGGGGTCGTCCAGGGCGGGCAGGTCATAGAGGTACTGCTGCCCAAAAGGATCGGTTTTTAGCGGCATAGTGTTCAGGGCGTTGAGGTCAATGGATAGTATGGCCACGCCCAGGGCATACTCCGTAATGAAGGCAAAACCGCCGGAAGGGCCACCTGCATTGGTGAGGCCTGCTGAAGTGACAAAGAGGGTATCGCCTGTTGTGCTGAGGTGCATGCCGTTGCAGGCATGGTTTTCTTCCGAACGGGGCAGGCCCCGCACCAGATCTACCTTATTCCACTGGCTGCCATCCCAGCTCAAACGGGAGATTGTGCCCGAATTGGTGTCCAGGTTGAGGTCCTGCCCGCCGCCACCCGCGCCTATGCGGGGGTCGCTACTGCTGACGTAAATCACCGGAAACTGACTGCTGCCTGCTACGACTATGCCGGTTACCTGTCGCTGGTTGATGGCGTAGTTGCGCACGCCGGTATCGTCCTCGTGATTGGGAATCTGCTGTATAAGGGTGATTTGCTCAATATCCTGCACGCGGTAATCATTTGGCCCCAATCTTACAACCGTATAAATCAGAATTCGCCCGTATTGCTCTGCTACATATAACCTGCCATCGGGTCCAAACTGCAGGGAAGTGGGGTTGTTGGCAATATTGCCCTGCAATATACTGCTTCCAAAGCTCACAGGACCTGCCTGCTGCCGGCGCAATGCGTACCAAAGGCCCGCAGCCATCAGGGCCATCATTATACAACCAAAGAGCATTATGCGCAGGTGGGTGCCCACCATCTGCCGCAGGTGGAGGCGGTTTCCGGCCCTGTTTTTCATGAATAAGGGATCAACTTCTGTTTTGTATCAATATGCGCCTTTGAGCTTTTTTCCCCATTTCATTTTGACATTTGCCTGTAACATGTCCATTTTGCCAATCTCCAACATTCCCCCCCCTACCCTAACATCACATGAAAACTGAAATTGTAATACGTACAGCTAATATTGAGGAAGTGGTCCAGCTCACCCGCTGCCTGCCCGAATTTGAACAGCCCTACCGGCAGGAGGAATACCACAAACGGCTGTCACATACACCTCATCTCCTCCTGGTAGCCGAAGCGGATGGTAAAGTGGTGGGCTGCAAGGTGGGCTATGAACGCGAGCAGGACGGCAGCTTTTACAGCTGGATAGGTGGCGTACTGCCGGCATACCGAAGGCAGGGCATCGCCCGCCTGCTGGCCCGTGCACAGGAAGACTGGGCACGCAGCCAGGGCTACCGCCGGATTCGCTTTAAAACCCGCAACTGCCACCGCAACATGCTGCGCTTTGCCCTCTCCAACGGGTTTTACCTCACGGCTGTGGAACCCCGCGATGACTGGCAACAAACCCGCATCTGGCTGCAAAAGGAGTTGTAGCCCCCCATTCTCCTACACAACCCAAACATTAGGAAATCATAATATGTTTAACTATATTTGACTCAGCATTATACTGTTTATTGATTCTAAACTTATCCCATGAGTGTAGTAACCGAAAAATCCCAACTGTACATCGAGCAGATGTACACTGGCTGCCTGGCCG
>RFHT01000116.1 GCA_003696835.1 Bacteroidota bacterium | reverse complement strand
TTCTTTCTCGCTTTTGTAGGTGTCAAAAGTATAGCTGCTCAGCAGCAGGCTTTCTGCCACGGCCGTCCAGGTTTCGGCCTGCCAGTATTGGGGATCGGCCAGGAGGAGTAATTCGGTAAAGCCCAGGTCTTTGGCCATGCTTACGGCATGGTGGCATGCCTGCCTGTAGGTTTCGGCACCGGCCTTTTCTCCCACGCCCAGCAGGGCCACAGCCTGCCCGTTGAGGTAGAGCAGGCGCTTTTTGTCTTTTTCGGCTTGTGCAGCCTGTAAGTTTGCGGTAGCCCCCAACAACTGGCTCAGGCGTGTTGCTGTGGCCTGGAGTTGCTCTGTGGCCAGCAGGCACACCAGCAGTCTTTCTGCCCGTGGAGCTGGCCATTGATGGGTATGGGATAGTTTCATGATCATGTAGTATGCTTGAGGGCAGGCGCCTGCCCGAACAACAAAACTATGGGAAATTGCTGGAAATGCCTAAGTTTAGCAGCTGAAAATCCCTGCATGTATGCGCAATTTACGGCCCAAAAAGCATTTAGGACAGCATTTTTTGAAGGACCCGGCCATAGCGGACCGCATTGTGGCCCAGCTTTCGGCAGGTCCGGAGGAGGAGGTAGTGGAAATCGGGCCGGGTGAGGGCATACTCACAGCGGGTCTGCTGGCGCGCTATCCCCGCCTGAAAATGGTGGAAGTTGACGATGCAGCCGTGGGGCTGTTGCGCCGGCGCTTTGAGCTGGCCGAAGGCCAGCTCATACATGCCGATGTACTCAAATGGGACTGGCAAAGCGGCCTGCAGCCCGACAGTTACCTCATAGGTAACCTGCCTTACAATATTAGTTCACCTTTTTTCTTTCGCCTGTTGGAGCACCTTCCGCTGGTGCGGCAGGGGGTGTTCATGGTGCAGCAGGAGGTGGCGGCACGCATTTGTGCCGCCCACGGCAGCAAAACCTATGGTATATTGAGCGTATTGCTCGGGGCCTGTTTCGAGCGGCACTACCTCTTTGATGTACCGCCTTCGGCTTTCCGGCCTCCACCGCGTGTGATGAGTGCCGTGCTGCGGCTGGAGCGCAAGCCCGGGCTGCCCGGGGTACAGCCCGACAAGCTGAAGCAGCTCGTCAAAATGGCCTTTAACCAAAGGCGCAAACAACTCAAAAATGCCCTCAAAGGGCTTGTTATCCCAGATTTTGAGGGAAAAGAAAAACTGCTGCAGCTGCGCGCCGAGCAGCTGAGTGTAGCGGATTTTATCTGGCTGGCCCGCCAGTTGGAACAAAGCTAAAGCCATGTGAGGCCGCCGAATGCAGCTGAGCTGCTACAGAGATGCGGGCCATTGGGGCACTACAAAAAAATGAGAATACCCAGCTCCATGGGGGGCATGTTCAGTTTGTCAAAACCGCTGGGGCTGCCATCCGCCCTCACGGGGTTGGGCTTAAATACCTCAGACAAGCGGTAGGTGAAATGCAGGGCTACCCACTTGTAGCCCAGGCGGGCATAGAGCCCATAGCGCCAGTCTTCCAGGTCTTTTACACCTTTGACGCGTACCCTGATGTCCTGGTCCTGCAGTTCGTCTTTGAAGCGGGTTTTGTAGGCACTGCCGGTACGATACCCCAGGAATCCCCCTCCTTCCATAAAAAACTGGGAGTCGCCGTCTTCGTCTTTGGTGAAGTTAATGAAAAAGCCCACGGGCACATCTATGTAGGTGAAGCGGTGTTTTTCTACGTCCAGGGTCTGGGCGGTATCTGCCGGCGGCAGGGAGGGGAAGCGCTTGTCGCGGGTTTGGTCATAGCTGTAGCGCAGCCAGGAAATGGTGGGGTGAATGCGAAAACCAAAGGTGCCTCTGGCCAGGTTGAGTTTGGCACCGGCTCCTATGGCAATGGTGCCCGAACTGCCGGCATTGAGGGGCACACCTTCCTGCTCGTCGGTGATGAGCAGGAAACTCCTGCTAAAACTGAGGTCGAAATTATCGGGCCGGTCCACCGGCAGGTTGTCGGAAGGGGGTTGTTCCTGCTGTTCCTGCTGCTGGGCATGCGCCCACAGCAGGGAAAAATTTATCAAAACAATGAGGATAATATGGGGAGTTTTCTTCATGAGGTTAAAGTTAATACTTTTGGAGCTATGAAACGCTTCAATATACGTGTGTACGGCATTTATATTCAAAAAGATTATTTGCTGGTGACCGATGAAATACGGCTGAATACGCCCATGACAAAGTTGCCGGGCGGCGGGCTGAAATTTGGCGAAGGGCTGGAAGCAGCCCTCAAACGCGAATGGCTAGAAGAGCTGGAGGTGGAAATTGAAGTAGGGGATATTTTCTATGTAAATCCCTTTCTGCAAATTTCGGCTTTTCGCCCTACCGATGAGGTGATCTGCATGTACTTTTGGGTAAAGCCGCTGGGGCCGCTAAGGGGTACCTTTAGAGAGAAACCGATGGATTTTCCCCACAAGGGTAACGACCAGCAGGTATTTCGCTGGATCGACATGCAGCAGCTCCGCCCCGAAGATTTTACCTTTCCCATTGACCGCTCGCTGGTGCCTAAGCTGAAAGCGGCCTACCAGGAAACTCAGGCTGCTAAAAGCTGACTTCATAGTTGGCATAGCGGTAGGTGGCCCTGAGGTAAAGCAGGTTGCGAAGACTGTCGGCGCGAAAGCTCTTTCTTTCCAGCGGGAAACGGAAGCCTTGCACGAGGGTATCGCGCAGGTTTTCCACATAGCTGTAGTGGTCGGCGTGTTGCACCAGGTAGGCCGTGAGGTAGTGGGCCTCTTTGTCGAAATACAATTGCCAGGTGTCGGGGCTGCTGTGGGCAGCGTGCTGCTGGGGGTTGTAGCTCGCCTGCAGCACCTCCACGGCCTGGCCGTTTGCCAGGGTATCGAAGCCCAGGTAAGAGAGGTTGGTTCCTTGGTCCAGCAGCTTGAAAGGAAGGCTCACCACAAATACCGAGCTCAGCACGGTATTTTTTAGGCTGGATGCATTGGCGGTGGAGTCTGGTTGGCCGTTTACATATTTGGTGGGCACCCCCTGCTGGTACAGTATGCGGTGCGGGGCTCCCTGCTGTTCCCAACTGATTTCTATGCGTTCCTCTGGCAGGAAGGTGTAGGTATGCCATTGCTGTGCCTGGCTTTCTATTTCGCCATTCTCCAGCAGCAGGGTGTATTCCTTGTAAAAGCGCAGCTGGCGCATCTTGCGCCAATTTTCGAGGCCACCCATGGCCTCCAGGGCAGTGTGCAGCAGTCGGCGGGCGGCGGTGTCGGCTATGTGGCTCAGGGAATCCTCTTCCGGGGGAGCAGCAGGCGGGCTCTGGCAGCCCAGTAGCATAGCCAGCACCCAGATCAACGAGCGGGAGGTTTGGGGAAATGCTTTCGTCATAGTGGTGTGGTTTGGGCGAAAAATACAAAGATTATGTTTTGACAAAAAATTTTCAAGAATATGCAAACTAATCCTTCTGACAATCGTAAGTAAAATCATATCACTTTCCCGAATCGTATTTGACCCCGTACAGCAGCATAAGCACAGGTACTTTTTGTTAAAACTACCCCTGGATAAGTCTGTACAACCTGTTGATTTCCAGTGTTTTGCTGCCACATTTTAACATGGATTTTCGATTTTAGATCACACATATTAGGCACAACTCTAACAACTTGTTAAAATGAAAAAGACGCTATTTCTTCTGCTCAGTACGCTGGTACTGTTTTCGACTCACACGCTTGCCCAAAAGCGGCTGAAGCTCCAGAAAGTCAAGATTCAGTACTGGAATGACAATCTCGAACGCTGGTCGGGCTGGCCCGGCTCCTGGACCTACCTCGACGATGGCAAACAACCTGTGATGAGCATCACCAAACTGGACGACCGCGGTTACCGTTTTAAGGTTCAGTTTTGGATGAGCGGGGAGTATTTTTCCTTCAACACTACCTACAACGGCTACGACGAAGACAATGAGTGGCACAAATACGAGGACTCCAATGGCGATGAAATCGCCATCGTAGGCTCTACCATGTCCTACTTGTCCAAGAACGGCTGGCCCGACAATAAGGTACAGGTTTACTTCTGGCTGTACTCTGAGGACTTTGCACTCGTCATGGAATAAGCCTACGCAGGCCATCTGCTTGTCCCTCTTTTTTTCATATCAACCTACGCGCCATCCCAGGCTTTGGGGTGGTGTTTTTTTTTTTGATGCAGGCTGGAGCGAAGCGGAAGTCCCTCAAGGGGATGGCAGGTGCCAGGATGCAGGTGGCAGGTGACAGGATGCAGGGGACAGGATGCAGGTAGCAGGTGGCAGGTAGCAGGGCAGCGGAAGTCCCTCAAGGGGATCGGAGATGCCATTAAGGTACTGAAAGTCGCAAAGGGGATAGCAGGGTAGCTTCAACGATAGCATGTGTCGCCCCGCTGGGGCTTCAAGAATGGTTATGTACTGATCGGCTACAAAGGTAAGGCTCCTACGGAGCTGCCACCTACCCTAGCTCCGTAGGAGCGGCACAAAATCAGTCCTGGAGGTACCCTTTTAAGCTTCTTGGGTTAAGGAGATGCAGGTAGTAGGTGGCAGGTAGCAGGGCAGTGGGGACTCCTTTAGGCTTTGGGGGGCGGTGGTGTGTACTTTGTTGCAGGAAAAAAAATTTTCTATCTTGGTGCTCAGTGCCCGAATCAGGAAGGCAGTTTACCATTGGTTCCCATTGTTCTTTTCAATTACGCTTGTTTTCATCAGTCTTTGGTTTTGGGTAAAAAAAGTCAGGTGAAAGCATGCTTTTTAGGGACGTAGGGATTGTGCGTTTGCGGCAATAAAGCCATAAATTGCAGACATGAAAATAGAAACCATCAAGCTAAAGAACTATAAAGTATTCAAGTCGCTGGAGTTGACGGATTTGCCAGGTTTGGCCATATTTGTAGGAGCAAACGGAAGCGGAAAGTCCACACTTTTTGATGTATTTGCATTTTTGGGAGAGTCGTTGCAGGGAAATATCCGAAGTGCACTTGCCAACAGAGGCGGGTTTAAGGAAGTCAGAAGCAGAAACTGCCAGGGAAACATAGAAATTGAGTTGCAGTTCAGGCTTGAAATTACGGGCGTGAATCGATTGGTAACCTACTTTCTGGAGATTGGAGAAGAAAAAGGAAAACCCATTATTGTCAGAGAGATATTGAGGTACAAAAGAGGCAGGTACGGGTCTCCCTATCACTTTTTGGATTTCAGCAGAGGTTCTGGCTATGCCATTACAAATGAAGAGGATTTTAAAAAGAAAGATGAAGAGTTAGACCGCGAGGAGCAGACCTTGGGCAGCCCGGATATTCTGGCCATCAAAGGGCTTGGCCAATTTGACCGGTTTAAAGCGGCCAATGCTTTCCGTAATTTTATTGAGAACTGGCATGTTTCGGACTTTCATATTTCAGAAGCCCGCCCAACGCGAGAAGTTGGGTATGCGGAGCACCTTTCGCCCAGGGGCGAAAATCTTGCTCTGGTTGCCCAGTAAATGTACGAGCATCATCCGGATACCTTCGGGGAAGTCCTGAAGAAAATGGAACGCAGGGTTCCGGGGATTCAGGAAGTGCAGGCCAAAGTCACGGAAGATGGCAGGGTGGTGCTCAAGTTCAAGGATGGTTCGTTCAAAGACCCTTTCATAGCAAGGTATGTATCGGATGGGACCATTAAGATGTTTGCATACCTCTTATTACTTCACGATCCTTCTCCACATCCTTTGCTATGTATAGAAGAACCGGAAAACCAGCTATACCCAAGTTTGTTGCCCGAATTATTGGAAGAGTTTAGGGTATATAGCAACAAAGGCGGGCAGGTTTTTATCACCACGCATAGCCCGGATTTGCTCAAGACTGCCGAACTGGAAGAGGTGTTCTGGTTGACCAAGAAAGATGGATACACAAGCATTCACAGGGCTTCAGAGGATCCATATATTCGGGCTCAATATGAAGCGGGGAATGAACTGGATTACCTTTGGCGAAGCGGATCATTTAAAAACAGTGATCCATTATGAGACCATTAAGGCTTGAAATATTGACCGAGGAGCGTTCGATGAAAGTATTTCTGGAAGGGCTCTTGCCGAAGGTATTACCTGAGAGCTATAAATTGGGTGAGAATTGTTTTATATATGATCATTCTGGAAAGACTGATTTGCAAAAACGACTTCGCAATAGAGTAAGGGCATACAGGCACTACCCAGCAGAAGTGATATTGCTGGTTGGTATCTATTCAGCATATACCTGCTGCAAAAAAGGGGGAATACCCCAATAGTGCCTTCATTGAGCATGCATGAAACTTTGTTTTTGTCAACCACCCCCC
>RFHT01000781.1 GCA_003696835.1 Bacteroidota bacterium | reverse complement strand
CAGGGAGGCATTTTATTGCCCTTTGGCCGCTTTCTGTACCAAGCGGGCAGCCAAAGCGTTTCTTTATTAGCGCTGAATTGCTAAATTTGCAAACCTGAAAAAAAACATACTTAAAAATCATCATGCGCATTCATAAACTGATTTTTTTCACACTGCTTCTTGTTACCTTTGCCTGTAAAACACAAAAGCCTGTAAGTGAGGCTGCTACGGCCGTGGTACAGCAAGAAACAAGCAGCCCTGCTCTGCTGCGCTTTGGAGATGTGGAAGTTTCGAAGGCAGAATTTGAACGTGTTTACCAAAAAAACAATGGAGGCTACGAGGCGGTAAAACACCACACTCCTGAGCAATACCGCGAATACCTGGACCTGTATATCAACTTTAAACGCAAGGTGATGGAGGCCGAAGCCCTGGGCCTGCACGAAACAGCTGCCTTTAAGCAGGAGTTTGAAACCTATCGCAAACAACTGGCTCAGCCTTATCTGTCGGCCAAGGAAGTGGAAGAAAAAATTGTAAAAGAAGCCTACGAGCGCTCCAAGTGGATCATCAATGCCGACCACCTGCTGGT
This sequence comes from Bacteroidota bacterium, assembly GCA_003696835.1. Taxonomy (GTDB): domain Bacteria; phylum Bacteroidota; class Bacteroidia; order J057; family J057; genus J057. The sequence goes on along the minus strand of RFHT01000781.1, from coordinate 7,467 downwards.
AAACCTGCCACAGGACGCCAGCCCGGAGGATACCCTCAGGGCCTACCAGCGGATCATGGCCTATCGCGACTCCATCGTTTCGGGCGCCCGCAGCTTTGCCTACATGGCCGAAAAATACTCGCAAGACCCCTCGGCCAAACAAAACAAGGGCAATCTGGGGTATTTCACCGTCTTTGACATGGTGTATCCCTTCGAAACGGCTGCCTATACCACCCCGCCCGGCCAGGTATCCATGCCGGTGCGCACCCAGTTTGGCTACCATCTCGTGAAGGTAAATGAAAAGCTGCCCTCCCCTGGCCAAAAGCACGCTGCCCACATCATCGTGCGTATAGGCGACCGCTACAGCGCCAAGGACACCGCCCAGGCTCAGGCCATCATTCAGGAGCTGTACGAGCAGCTCAAGGCCGGGGCCGATTTTGCCGAGCTGGCACGCAAGCACTCCGACGACCCCAACTCCGCCCGCAACGGCGGCGACCTGGGCACCGGCCGGCTGCTGCCCGAAATGGAAGCCCGCAAGCTCAAGCTGGGAGCCGGAGAATTTTCCGAGCCCTTTACCACTGCCTTTGGCTGGCACATATTGGCCGTAACCAAGATCGATACCCTGCCCCCCTTTGAGGAGGCCAGGGCCTCCCTCTTGCAGCGCATCTCGCGCGACTCGCGCTCCCAAATCTCCAAAACCGCCCTGCTGCAGCGCATCAAAGACGAAAACAACTACCGCGCTTTCCCCGAAAACTTCGAGGCCTTCAAAGCCACCCTGGACGCCAACTTCCCCCGCGGCAACTGGACGCCCGATACCACCCAAAAAGAACTCTACCACAAACCCCTCTTCAGCCTGGGCGATGACTACACCGCCACCGTACAGGACCTCATCGACTACTACCAGCAGGGGCGCATACGCCATTTTCAAAAAACCCCTGCACAGGCTGCCGATGCCGTGCTGAAGAGCTTTGAAGAGCAGGAACTGCTCAAATACGAGGAAAAGCGCCTGCCCGAAAAGAACCCCGAATTTCGCCACCTGGTGCAGGAATACCGCGACGGCATTCTGCTCTTTACCCTCATGGAGCAAAAAGTGTGGAAAAAAGCCGTAGAAGACACCCTCGGACTCAAACAATACTACGATACCCACCCCGACTCCTTCATGGCCGATGTGCTCATAGACGTCAAAGAGTATCGCAGCACCGAGCCCGAGGTGATACAACAGGTAAAATCCCTGCTGGAAGCGGGCAAAACTGAGCAAGAAATTGATTCCCTCATCAACGACGAGTCTTCCCTGCGCCTGCGCATTACCCAACAAACCTACGAAAAGGGCAAAAGCGACCTGCCCGACGAAATTTTTGAACACGAACCCGGTTATCAAACTGATATTTTGAAGCAGGATGATTTTTACCGCATCCTCATCATTGAAAAAACCTATCCTGCCGGCATTAAGCCCTTTGAAAAGGCCAAGTCGGAGTGCATCACCCAGTACCAGGACTACCTGGAAAAACAATGGTTGGCTGAGCTGGCAGAGAAATACCCTGTAGAAATTAATGAACAAGCATTTGCAAAGCTGTTTCAGTAACACACAGCTCATATACCTGTTCCTGATATTGGTTTACCTGCCCGCCACGGGCTGCAAGCCCACGGGCAACAGCCCTGCACAAGACGTGCTGGCCGTGTATGACGGCGAGGAATTGCGCAGGGCTGAGCTGGATGCCTTTCTGCCTCCAGGCTTGCTGCCCGAAGACAGTGCCCGCATGGCCAAAGCTTTCATAGAAGACTGGATACGGCTAAATGCCATAGAGGAGCAGGCCAAACTTCAAATACCCAAACTGGAAGATCGCATACAATACAAGCTGAAGGAATACCGCCGCCAGCTCATTGCCCAGGAGTATGCCGACTGGCTCATACGGCCACCGCACCTGGATACGGTGGTTTCTGAATCGGAGATACGCAACTATTACACCCAATTTCCCGATAAGTTTATCAGTAGGGCTAATTACTACCAGTACTTTCACATTAAAACCCAGCTTCCCCGACAGTACAAGGCCGTAACGCTCATGGCCAGCGACGACCCCGCCAGCATCAGTGAGTTGAAAGAGTGGGCCAAAGAGTTTGCCGTGGATTACAAAATCGATAGCAGTTTCGTGGGCGTTATGGAGCTGGAACGCATCACCAAAGGCTACAACCACGGCAACATCATGCTCAGGCCTTTTATCAACCGGGTGGTGCCTTACACCTATGACAATGAAGAAGGGAAGCGGTTTTACAATTATATCAAAATGATTCGGATGGTAAAGCCCGGCGACCCCTTGCCTCTGAGCCTGTGCAGAGACCAGATACGCCTCATCAAGCTCAATCAGCGTAAAAATGACCTGATACGCAAAAATGTGGAAAACTTGCTGGAGACTGCTCGAAAGGACAAGAAGGTCAACACTTTTTTTTGAAATGAAATCATTGGAGTTTTTATGAAACAAATCGCGTGTTTTCTGGCCATTTTATTGGCCATCGGGGCCCTCAGGGCCCAAACTATTGACCGCATTGTGGCTGTTATAGGGGATGAAATCGTCCTGGAGTCGGATGTGGACAATCAATATAACTACCTCATCATTAATGGGGAAAAAGACGACGGCACCCTGCGCTGCCAGGTGATGAACAACCTCATCATCAACAAGCTGCTGCTTACCAAAGCCCGGCAGGACAGCATACTGGTATCCGAGGCCGAGGTGCTGGCCGAAGCCGACCGCCGCATACAGTACATACTGGATCAGATGAAAGGTGATGAATCGGAATTTGTGAAGATTTATGGCAAACCTGTCATACAGTTTCGCGAAGACATCAAGGACGAAATAGAAGAGGAATTGCTCATTGACCGCCAGCGCATGACCATTCTGAACGAGGCCACCATTACGCCCAGGGAGGTGAAGCAGTTTTTCAAGTCCATCCCCACCGACAGTACCGGCCTGCTGCCAGCCGAGGTAATGGTGAACCAGATCGTTATTACCCCTCCCTTTTCCGAGGAAAGTAAAAAAGCGGCCCGCGAAAAACTCATGGACATCCGCCGCCAGATTCTCGAAGGCGCCGACTTTGCCACCATGGCCCGCAGGTACTCACAGGGGCCCAGCGGCCCCAATGGCGGCTTCCTGGGGCAGATCCGCCGCGGCCAGATGGTCCCCGAGTTTGAGGCTGTGGTGTACAACATGCGCGAAGGTGAAGTATCTCGCCCCTTTGAAACCGAATTTGGCTACCACATTGCCAAGCTGCACAAACGCACTGGCGAAGTGCTGGAGGCCAGCCATATCCTCATCGTGCCCAGCCGCAGCGCCAATGGCGACTCCATCGCCATCAGCAAGCTCAAAGAAGTGCTCGAACTCATTCGCCTGGACTCCCTCACCTTCGAGCAGGCCGCCATTCGCTTCTCCGACGACCGCGCCAGCAAAGACTGTGGAGGATGTATTGTGAATCCTGAGAACCGCGAATTGCGTATACCCCTTAACGCCTTACCCGCGGATCTGTTCTTTCAAATTGATGAGATGGAGCCGGGCGAAATCTCCGAGCCGGTGGAGTTTACCAAACCCGACGGCACTAGAGCCTTTCGCATCGTCTATCTCAAAAGCAAGATTCCTCCCCATAAACCCAACTTAAAAGACGACTACAAAACAATTCGAAATGCTGCACTGCGCGCCAAGCAGTCAGAGATTTTTGAAAAATGGTTGGAATCGGCAAAGAAAAATATCTATATTGACATCAAACCTACAGAATGCTCTAACGCATTAAAAAACTGGGTCCAATAATGCAAAAATACAAGACGGAAGTTGAAGCGGCAGACGCACTTGCTGGCAAATATCAGGAACTCAAACAAGAGATTGCGAAAGTCATCATCGGGCAGGAGCAGGTCATTGACGAACTGCTGGTGGCCCTCTTTTGCAAAGGGCACACCCTGCTGGTAGGGGTGCCCGGCCTGGCCAAAACCTTGCTCATCTCTACCATAGCAGAAGCGCTGGATTTGTCCTTTTCGCGCATTCAGTTTACCCCGGACCTCATGCCCAGCGACATCGTGGGCACCGAAATCCTGGAAATTGACGAGGAAACCAGCAAAAAGTACTTCAAATTTGTGCGCGGCCCTATTTTCGCCAATATCCTGCTGGCCGACGAGATCAACCGTACGCCGCCCAAAACGCAGGCCGCCCTGCTGGAGGCCATGCAGGAAAAAAAGGTGACCATAGCCGGGATCGATCACGTGCTGGAGCCGCCCTTCTTTGTGCTGGCTACCCAAAACCCCATCGAACAGGAGGGTACCTACCCCCTGCCCGAGGCGCAGCTCGACCGCTTTATGTTCAACATCACCGTAGGCTACCCCACCATTGAGGAAGAAATTGAGATCGTCAAGCGCACCACCACCAACGAGGTGCCCACGGTGAATACCGTGCTGGAGCGCGAAGACATCATCGCTTTCCAAAACCTGGTGAGGCAAGTGCCCGTGCCGGACAACGTGGTTTCTCATGCGGTAAACCTCGTCAACCGCACCCGCATCACCACCCCTCATGCCCCCGAATCGGTGAAAGAACTCATCAGTTGGGGTGCAGGCCCGAGGGCTTCTCAGTACCTCATTCTGGGGGCCAAGGCCAAAGCCCTGCTCAAAGGCAAGTACTCGCCCGATATTGAAGAGGTGAACGAAGTGGCCACGGCCGTGCTGCGCCACCGCATTGTTCCCAGCTTCACCGCCGAAGCCGAAGGCATCACCGCCGACGACATCGTACACAAGCTCATGTAGGAAGCGGGAATAGCCATGCGGCTGCTTTTTTATGATTTGGATGGGGAAGGAAAATAGGTGCGTTTCAACCTCAGAAATGGCTTTTCATATACATGGTAAGAGGCCATACTTATGAAGATGCTCACTACCAGGGCCAGGGCAGCAAAAAGCAGCCAACCCGGCTTAATGCCCATTAGACGCGAAAACTGGAGCAGCATCAGGATCACAATGGTATGGTACAGGTACAGGCCATAGGTGTAGGTGCCCAATTTGCTAACCCAACAATCATCCCCTATGTAGATGCCAGGCCTCACCAGGGTAAACAAAATGGTGAGCGAAAACAACACCCCTAAAACAAAAGGGGAAAAACTATGTTGCCAGTAGGCGTCAAGATGGGGAAGGATGAATGCTGCAGCTATGCCGCCCAACAAGACCCCATACTTAGTCCAGAGCGGAACCCGCTCCACCCAGCCCAAATACTTCTCTTCTTCCATCAGCATATAGGCAGGAATGGCTCCGTAAGCAAAGTAGTCAAGGTTTGAAAACAGGTCAAGTGGGGCAATGTGAAAATGTGCATAAAGCCAGCGCGTGAAATTGGCCAGCAGTATGCTGCTCAGTATCAGGTGGGGCATTTTTCGCAGGGGAATCGCCCAAAGCGAAATGCCCCATAGCAGGTAAAAATGCTCCTCTATGCACAGGGACCATATTACCCGCAAAGGTGCCCCGTCGGGGAAGGTGCCCGTGAGCATCATCCGATAATTTTCGGCGAAAAAAATGGATACCAGCCAGTTGGGTTGGTAGCCTGTATGCTCATGCGGAATGTGAAGCAGATCCAGGGCATACTGGCTCAGAAAGGCAAAGAGAATCATGGCATAAAACAAGGGCCATATTCGCAGAATGCGACGGCCAAAAAAGTGCTTGAGGGAAATGCCTCTGCTGTATGTTCGCTCATGCAGTAAAATGTAGGTAATCAAAAAACCACTTAGCACGAAAAAGAAGCTAACCCCAACCCCTCCACTCTGCAAAAAAAAATCGATACAGGGGCGATTCGTCCTGGGTAAATGATGTAAAAACACCAGCAGGAAAGAGAAAAAACGCAGGGCATCAAATGTATGGAAGTGTTTTCGCGGCATGATATGCACTTACCTTAGTAGCCGAACAATCACCAATTTGTGAGCTTTAATCATCCCAAAAGTGAATAATGCTGCGAAAGATAAAAAAACTGGCCGGATTTTGGGCCTGACTGCTGTTGAGCTTGCATATTGCTGCCCTCATTTTGCTCTCCCTCACCTCATGGGCCCGGTTATTTTTCCGGCCAATATGCCTTCGGGTTCTATACCCCAATCAGCATATCCATAAACTTCCCATAAGCACCCTCTCCTTTGGCTGCTCAGCTGAGAGGAACCCCCTGCAGTTTGCCCCATTTTCCATTTGGAAATAGCGGGCCCAATGCGCATATTTGTTGTCGTACGAATAATTTGATGCGCTATGGATATTTCCCGTATGGCTGCCGGGCTGCAGCCTTCCGCCATTCTGCAACTGGCAGGCGAAATTCGCCAGAAAATAGAAGCGGGTACTCCCGTATATAACCTCACCATTGGTGATTTTGATCCCGCCATTTTCCCCATTCCCCAGCTGCTCAAAGAAGAAATTGGCCGGGCTTACCAGGAAAATGAAACCAACTATCCCGTGGCCAACGGCATGCCGGAGCTGCGCCAGGCCATTGCCGGCTTTACCCGCCGGCACACCGGGCTGGACTACGATGCGGAGGCCTTTCTGGTGGCTTCGGGCGCCAGGCCCCTCATCTTTTCGGCCTATATGAGCCTGCTCGATCCCGACGATGCGGTCATTTATCCCGCTCCTTCCTGGAACAACAACTACTACTGCCACATCATGGGGGCCCGGCAGGTGGTTATTCCCACCCTGCCCGAAGACAACTTCATGCTGCCGGCTGCCCAACTGCGGCCTCATCTTGCCGGCGCCAGCTTGCTGGCGCTCTGCTCTCCCCTCAACCCCACGGGCACGGTCTTTAGCGAGGCACAGCTACGGGCTATATGCGAGTTGGTGCTGGAGGAAAATGCCCGCCGTCCGGTGGGCGAAAAGCCCCTGTATGTGCTGTACGATCAGATTTATGGCAACCTCACGCATGGAGATACCCGCCATGTAACCCCGGTGGGCATTTTTCCCGAAATGCGCCCCTATACCATTTTTATCGACGGCATCTCCAAAGCTTTTGCTGCTACGGGCCTGCGCCTGGGATGGGGCTTTGGCCCTGCACCCCTCATCGGCAAAATGAAGGCCATCACCTCGCACATCGGGGCCTGGTCGGCCCGGGCCGAGCAGGTGGCCACCGGCCGCTTCCTCAGCCGGCAAGAAGAGGTAGCCCAGAGCCTGCGCCACCAGCGCGAGCAGGTGTATATGCGCCTGCAGGCTTTTTACGAGGGTTTTCAGCGCCTGAAACAGAAAGGCTTTCCCATAGACGCCATTGCCCCCCAGGCAGCCATTTACCTGAGCGTCAAAATCGACCTGCAGCACTGCCTGCTGCCCGGTGGGCAGGCCGTTCACTCCCCGGCCGATACCCAGCAGTACCTGCTCGATGCTGCTGGCCTTGCCCTGGTGCCATTTGAAGCCTTTGGCACCCCGCCCATGCCCTGGTTCCGCTTGTCGGTGGGCACCGCCCGCATGGATGACATCCCCCATATCTTTGAAAAACTCGAACACGCCCTTGGCCAGGT
>RFHT01000115.1 GCA_003696835.1 Bacteroidota bacterium | reverse complement strand
CACCAGCTTATTGGCCTCCACATCCACCCGCATCATGTAGTGGTAATTCTTTTCCTGGCGAAATTCGAGCTTTTGCTGGGCAAACGCCTGAACTACCATCAGCCCCAGTAGCAGGCAGCATAGTTTCCTGATGCCATGTTTCCAATTATACTTCATAGCATGACAATGATACACATTTTTTGGCTTCTCTTTTTTTCAGTCTGAGGCAATGGTAAATAGTTGGAGCTGAACGGCCCAATGTGTTTCATCATTTGTCAATATTGGCAAGTTCGAATTATCGAGCAGCCCGCTTCGCTGCCTTGGTCTCCAGGCGCTGAATCAGGATAAACTCTATCTGCCTTTTCTGCAAATTGGTTTCTGCCACCTCTACCAGTACCTTGTCGCCCAGTTGGAGGATGTTGCCGGTGTCTTTGCCGCGCAGGCAGTAGTTTTCTGCTTCAAATGTATAGTAGTCGTCGTTCAGGCTGTGTACGGGTACATAACCCTCGCAGAGGTTGTCTGCCAGCTCCACGAAAAAACCATTTTCTATCACACCGGAAATAATGCCTTCAAATTGCTGGCCGATTTTGTCCTGGAGAAACTCCACCTGCTTGTACTTGATGGAAGCCCGCTCGGCCTCAGTGGCAGTGCGTTCCATGCGTGAGCAGTGCTGGCAGGCCTCTTCCAGCAGTACGGGATTGGCCTTGAAGCTTTTGTGCAGGTACTGCTCCACCAGGCGGTGTACCATCAGGTCGGGATAGCGACGTATGGGGCTGGTAAAATGGGTGTAGTAGCGGAAGCCCAGCCCAAAATGGCCAATGTTGTGGATGGAGTAAATGGCTTTGGCCATAGAGCGTATGGCGATAGACTCTATGACGTTTTGTTCGGGTTTGCCCTGCACATCCAGCAGCAGCCTGTTGAGCTGTTCGGCGGTATAGTCCACATCGTCCAGTTTGAGCTTATAGCCAAAGTGAGCGGCAAACACGCTCAGCTTGGCCAGCTTTTCGGGGTCGGGTTTGTCGTGTATGCGGTAAACAAAAGGCGGCGGCATGTCTTTGTCAAACATGGTGGCCACAAACTCGGCCACCCTGCGGTTGGCCAGCAGCATGAAGTCCTCAATGAGCTTGTGGGCATCGAGCCGCTCCTTCTTGATGACGCGAACGGGTTTGTCGTTTTCATCCAGTTCGAAGCGCACCTCATCGGTCTCAAACTCAATACTGCCAGTACCCATGCGGTGGCTGCGCAGGTTTTTGGCCATTTGGTTGAGCAGCAGCAGTTGCTGCTTCATGGGGTGTTTCAGCTTACCGTCTATCACCTGCTGGGCTTCGGCATAGTGGAAGCGGTAGTCGGAATGGATGAGGGTGCGTCCAAACCACTGCTTGTAAATCTTGCCCTGCAGGTCGAGCTCAAAAATGGCCGAGAAGGTGAGTTTGTCTTCATTGGGCCTGAGGCTGCACAGCCTGTTGGAGAGTTTTTCGGGCAGCATGGGCACGGTGCGGTCCACCAGGTACACCGAAGTGGCTCGTTTGTAGCCCTCCTGATCGATGAGGCTACCCTTTTTTACATAATAGGATACGTCGGCAATGTGTATGCCCACCTCGTAGTGTCCGTTTTCGAGCGGGCGCAGGGAGAGGGCATCATCGAAGTCCTTGGCGTCTTCGGGGTCAATGGTAAAAGTGGGCACCTGCCGCATGTCGCGGCGTTTGGCGATTTCTTTTTTGGAAATTTCTTCGGAGATGGAGGCTGCCTCGCGCTCTACTGCTTCGGGAAAAGCCGGCTGAAAGCCGTACTTCAGCAGGATGGCGTGCATTTCGGCCTGGTGGGTACCCGATTTTCCCAGCACCTCTACCACCTCTGCTTCGGGAATGCGGCCTTCCCACTTCAGCAGCCTCACCAGTACCTTGTCGCCATCTTTAGCGCCATTCACCTTCGACTTGCTGATGCGGAAGTCGGTTTTTATCTGGTTGTCATCGGGGGTAAAGAAAAAGCGGCCAGGCAGTCCTTCTTCTATGGTTCCCACAAACTCGGTGCGGGCGCGTTTCACCACTTCCAGCACTTTGCCTTCCTTGCGCCCTTCTTTTTTGCGCTTTCGCAGTATCCTGACCTTCACTGTGTCGCCATTGAGGGCTTTTCCCAGGGCATTGGGCGGAATAATGATGTCATCCCCTTCCTCCATGAGCAGGAAGCCCATGCCACTTCGGGTCACCTCCACCTGGCCGGTGAGGGTTTGTGCCCTGGCTGCGGGCAGGTAGCGGTATTTGCCTTTGTCGAGGTATTCTACCTTGCCCTCCTGGGTGAGGCGGTCGAGAAAAGCGCGTAGCTTATTATTGCTCATGTTGTGCCAGAGGCCCGTTTGGGCAGCAATTTCTTTGCAGGTAAAGGCATCATTTTTATGGCTGCTCAAAAAGCCGAGTATGATGCGTTTGTTCTCTTTTTCTTTTTGCTGGCGTTGGAGGTGTTTGGGGGTGCTTCCCTTTTTGGTTTTTCGTCTGCGTTTTTGAGCGTTTTTATTTTGGTTAGAAGTTGTTTTTTTATGGTTCTTTTTCATCGAGATTTTCATTTTTCAATATGTGTCATGCCTGAGTCTCCCGTTCATACCGGCATAACTGGTACATTTAATTGAGTTGTTGGTAAATAAAATAACTTGAATTTCAGAAGCGAGCTCATCACAACTGCCTTATTTTCCGCCTTGTATTCAGGATCATGCGCCCGCTTTTGACTGAGGTATGTCAGGAGTGGAAAAAACTTTGTATATTAATTATCAGGCAGTTAGCTTCAAATTTTCAGCCCAAAGGTACGAGATTTTTTTATAAATGCAAGCACGGGCTTATATTAGAAAACGCATATCAGCCTCAAAACGTTTCAAGTATATCGGGTAAAATGAATACACAAACAGGAACAAAGTACAATTTGATGAGGTGGGGAATCATGTGCTGTTTTTTTGCCTTTTACGGGCTGCAGGCGCAGCCCGGGCAGTTTAGCCTGCTGCAGCAGGCCAGGGGCGTGGCCCTGTATTGCAAGGAGAATACAGGCAAAAACCCCTTCTACATCTGCGTGGTGGACCTCTCCCAGGGGGCCAGGCTGCATTTTTTGGCAGAAGACCATCGTACAGGAGCAGCCACCCACCCCTATTTCGAGCGCAAGCCCCTGGAAACCTTCTGGACACAGTTTGGCCAGAACTGCCCGCGTGCCTTTGCCATGGTCAACGGGCAGTTTTTCCGGCAGGACCAGACCCACAGCCAGGTGGCTGCCCTGGCCCTGCCCATCAAAAGCGAAGACGGCCTGCGCAGCTACGGCTACAACAACGGCAGCCGCATACGTAAGCGGGGCCTGTTCATTTACGGGCAATACGCCCTGATGCGGCCCTACCGGGGCAAGCCGGAAAAACTACTGAACAGCCCGGCTCCCCAACTGCTGGTGGGCCTGCACCCGGGAGTAAACCGCCATAAGTTTCAGTACATTGGCCGTACCCTCATAGGCCTGCGCGATGCCGACAAGGACAAACGCTATGAGCAAATTCTCATCTTTTCGGCCCGCTACGCTTCCCAGCAGGAAGCCATCAAAGCCCTTAAACGCTTTGGCGCAAAAAAAATCATGATGCTGGAGGAAGGGCCTTCGGCCCAGATGATCTGCCGCGATGTCCCCTATGTAAAAGAAGGCCAGACCATCCCCCACGCCATAGGCGTAGCCAGTGGCGACTAATTCTACTTTGTCAAATTATCAACTGTTTTGTTTGCTATTCAGGAGACCCTTTACGCACTGCTCATTTCACCTTCATGAGCAGATCGCGCAGGTTGTCAAAGTCTTTTTTGAAGAAAATACCAATGCCCGTTTGAACCTGGTTGTTGCGAATATCTTTGAAATTGGCATTTTCGCGGCTGAATACCTCCAACACCAGCTCGCTGGGGCGCCTGTTAGTGGTAGAGGAGGTATTGTCCCGGGCAGGCAGCAGCTTGATGATGATGCTCACATTGCCCACGTTGAGGCCCGTACTGTTGGTAGCATTAACCAGGGAGCCATCCCGCTCAATGGTCACCCGGTCGTTGAAGAGCTTGGCAGAAACCAGCAGGTTGATGTCCTGGAAGTTGCTGCTTCCCACCGACACGCGCACCTTTTCATCAATAGCCCGCGACACCCAATAGTTGAGCTGGTTGGAGAGCATTTCGGAAATACTGGTGGTCACCCCCGTGTTGGCCAGTTGGTCGCCCAGGAAGCCGCCCGTAGGCGCAAAGCGGTTGAAGACCATCAGGCTGAATACCTGCTTGTTGAGCTCCTGCTCGTCGTACTGTACCGTCTTGAGGTAGGGCAGCAGTTCGATGGCGTCCTGCTCATTGACGCTGGGCAGTTCAATGGATAAATCAATTTCGGGCTGCAACAGCGAGCCTTCCAGGTGCATGAGCACATTTACCGGCACCCGTATGCTTTCATCCTTGTTGATGAGCTGGCTAATATCGGCATAGAGGGGATAAGTGGCATCCAGCTTGAGGGTGGCACTGTAGGGGTCGCCATTCCAGGTAATGTGGCCGCCAGGTTTGATTTCAAACTTTTTGTTGATGATGTTTCTGGCGGTAAACAAATAATCGCCCCGCACAATTTCATAATCGCCGTACATGTAAAACTCTCCCTCTTCATTGATGACGAGGTTGATGGTACCCTCTCCCCTGCCCTGTATGATATCACCTACCCGCTCATCGAAGATGAGGTCCACCTGGGCCTCCTCAGTGGCCTGTACCGTGAGGTTGAGTTCAAAGCCTTGCAGGCCGGTTTTTCGCTTTTGAATAATGTTTGTTTCCTCTCCCACAAACTGTATAAACTCGGGCTTGGATACCTCACTTTCAAATGAAATGGGAATTCGCAGGTGAGATCTGGCCCCCGAAATGGCAAAGGCCTGAACGTTGAGCTTGTCCAGGTTGCCGGTAATGGCCGCTACGCCATTTTTGATATACACCGTGCCGTAAAACCACTCATTGTCCTCCTTGCCGGTATCCATGATGAGGAAATTGTTCATTTTGTCAATCTGGAGGTCAAACTCAAACTCCCGCATGCCGTTGTGCCGGATGGCGCCGTACAGTTCGGCTTTGTGCTGGTTTTGATCTTTGAGCACAATGGCGGCTTTTCCAGCCCGGCGGGGGAAGCTGATGAGGTTTTTGTCAAATTCAATGAGGCCGTCAAAGGTGTATTCTGTTTTGAAATAATCAACCCCAAAACCCGCCTCAGTAAAATAACCCGTTCCTCGCACGTCCAGGTCGTCAAAACTTCCCCCTATGGTGAAAGAAGCCAGGTCCACCTTGCCCTTGATGCCGTAGAGCTGGGTTTTTACAAAGGGGTAAATGTAGTTGAGGGGAAAGGGATTTTGGGTTTCCACCCGAAAATTGAGGGGCTCCGGGCGGCCTATGTGATAGGTGCCGGCCAGCTTCAGGGTCGTATCCTTTAGCTGCTCGTCGTATAGCTGCGCCCTGAGCAGCAGGTGGTTCAGGCTGTCCTGCCACTGGGCCTCTATGCCGAGGTCACCATAGATAAAGTCTTCAATGCCGAAGCCATCTACTTTTCCGCCTCCCGCCAGGAAGGGAGCATTGAGCAGGTTGCCCAGCTGCAGGCTGGCTGTCAGCACCCCGTTGAGGCCGTAGGGCACTTCTACAATGTTGGGCACATTTTTGAGTTCGAGTGACTCCAGCTCCACCATCAGGCGGCTTTCGGGCCTATGCGAAATTTCGCCGTAAATGTTCACGTATTTGTCCTTTCTAAACATGCGCAGCCCCTGAATGCGTATGCCATCGTCAGAAAAATTAATGGCATTTCCCGGGCTGAAGCGCCAGGTTTCGGGCCCCAGGGTGAGGCGTGAAAGGGGGGTAAGCGTGGTGAGAATATGGCCCTCAGGGAAAAAGGTAGCATGCAGGATGGCCTGAAAATAATTCTGCCCGCCTTTTTGCTCGGCCAGAATATGGGTTTCCAGTTCGCGGTCCTCGCCGCTGAGGCTGAGCTTTACCCGCTCCAGCTTCATGGCATCGGCCACTTTCATGCTGTCAATGTTGGCATCCCCTGCCAGCAGCAGGTAGTTTCGCCTGCTGTATTTGATGAGGTTGAGGTGGAGCTGAAACTGCTGGAAATGCAGGTTGCGGTAAGATACCGAGTCGGCGCTGGCCGAAAGCTCCGCCTGCTCGATCTGGGAAAAATCAAAAGATGCCCGCGCCGTATCCCCCGGCGAAATGTAAACCGGCTCCTCCAGAAAGCGAAACACCTCATTGATTTCCTCCCCACTCACCGCCCAGAAATCTATGTGCACATCGGTACTGTCCACGGGTTTTTGGGCATAGTAGGCCTGTATGAGGCTGTCGTCATTGGCAAAGTAGAGTTTACTTTCCACAAGTAGCCTGTTGGCAAATTGCCATCCTTTGTTCAGGGGAAAGTTGCCGTAGAGGCTGGCATCCAGCAGGCTGCTGTTGATGTTCAGCCCTGTGTAGCGGGCAGAGTTGGAGTCAGACTGCATGTAAAAATCGGCAATGTGGAAGCGGGCCGTATCGCCTATGCGTTGCAGCTGGGTTTGGGTGAGTTTGAGCTGGCCGTTGGTGTTTTCCAGCGAATCGCCCCTGAGGTCGAGCTTCAGGGTAGAAGTAAACCAGATAGGTTGTTTGTAACCGAGGTATTTCTGAATGTTGAGCCGGTTCACATAGCCATCGGCCTGGTAGGCGAGTTGCTCATCTTCCCTGCCTACATTGAGTACCAGATCTGCAAAGCCCTCGCCATCAGACACATACACATTGCCGTCTAGCTTTTGCTGGTCAATGGTAACGGCAAAATGGGCCGTATCAACGTAATAGTCCATCACTTCAGAAGGAGCCATATACGCCTCTCCAAATAATTTCAGCCTGGCCCAGCTGCTGCCGCTGCCATTGATGTAGGCCTGCATATTGAGGTTTTTGGAAGCCTGAAACCCCTCTATGCCCAGGGCGTTGAGGTTAAAGCGGCGGGTATTGAGCTGCCCCTGATAGGTAATGATGGGAGCTGCCGGAGGGAAGCTAAAGGCCATTTTGGCATCCAGCTCGCCGGTAGCAGCCCGCATGCTGGTGTGCAGGTTAAAGTCGTAATATTTGCCCAAAAAACTACCGCTGGCCACCAGACTGTCGATACGGGTAAAGGCAGGGGGCAAGGTCACCGTGGGCAGAAACTGCTGAATTTCGGCCCCGTCAAAGCGGCTTTTTTGGAAGCGTATGTCCATTTCCAGCTGGCTGGCATCCAGCAGGTTGCGCAGGGTCCAGGAAGCCCTGAGGTGAGTGTGCTGCTGCAGGCGGGCTTCGAAGTCGGGACAAAACAGCCGGTCCATGTCGCCTGAGATGTTGCCGCTGGCGCGCACAATGCCCGAAATGGGTAGGGGATTGGGCACAAAATAGTTGATAGATTGTATGTCAATGACCGAAGGCTTGAGCTCTACTTCCCACTGCTCCTGCAGCCTGGCGTCAAACAAATCGCTGAGGGTTTCATTGGGCAGGAAGATATTGGCGCTGAGCAGGGTCTGGCCAGTGTGTGCAAACAAATTCTTAATGCGCACAAAAGACACCGGCCTCGTGCCCTGGTCGGCAGGTGCATGCAGGGTATCCTGCAGCAGGTCCAGCCTGAACTGGTGTATCTCCATGCCTGAATACAGCTCCTTCAGCCGCAGGTCGTCCACGCGAATGGCCAGCCGCCCCGAAGCAGCAATGCCCAGGCCCAGCACCCCATTAATCTCCTCCACATCCAGTTTGCTGAAGTTGAGCCTCTGCGTATAGAGGCTGTCGATTTCGGCCCGGGTGGAGTCGGCCCAGCTAAAACGGCCGTCTGTGATAGCTATTTCAGAAAAAATGAGGTCGGGTTGTAAGCGCTTTTTAGGGCCGGATGCCTTCGGAGACCGCAATGGCATCAGCAGCGAATTGAGGTTGAGCAGGGAATCCTGCCTGCTCCGGTAGAGGTAAAAGTGGGGTTGCACCAGGCTAATGCGGTTGACCTGCAGGCTCTGGGCCTCCTCGGGCCGCAGCAGGTAGCGCCAAAGCGAAAAGGTGAGCATGCTCATCCGAAACTGTCTGAAGCTCAACAGCACTTCGCCCTGCCGGTCGAGCACATACACCTCTTCCAGCACGGCTTCGGCCGGCAGCCCCAGGCTCACCCTGCCCACATACACCTCCGTTCCCAGCTGCTGCTCCAGCCAGTTGGCTGCTGCTTTTACCAGCTGGTTCTGCACCGGGGGCAGGCTGATGAGGAACACCAGCAAAATAGAAAGCACAAAGGCCGAAGCCAGCAGGCCAAAAAGCCATTGACCGGTTCTTCTGAGTGTTTTTATGATAAGCCCGTGGGTTAAAAGGTGTTGAACCATTATTCAAGCACTGCAATTTCAACGAAATTGCGCTTTCTCTCCATACGAAAAAATACCGCCTGGAGGTGTAAATGCTACAATATTCTCTCCAAAATATATAAATTTGCGCCCTATGCCATACATTTTAGCCATAGAATCTTCCTGCGACGAGACCTCCGCTGCAATATTGACAGATGGAAAGGTAAAATCCAATATCATCAGTTCCCAATTGCAGCACAGTGAATACGGGGGCGTGATACCCGAGCTGGCCAGTCGCCTGCACCAGCAGCAGATCATTCGGGTGGTGAATCAGGCCCTGAAACAGGCCGAAGTGGACAAGCGCCAGCTGGATGCAGTGGCCTTCACGCGCGGGCCAGGTTTGCTGGGGGCCCTGCTGGTAGGCACCTGCTTTGCCAAGGCCTATGCCTTTGGGCTGGGTATTCCCCTCATAGAAGTAAACCACATGCAGGCACATGTGCTGGCCAATTTCCTCAACCCCCAACCGCCGGCTTTCCCATTTATCTGCCTCACCGTTTCGGGGGGGCATACCCAGCTGGTGCTGGTGCGCGACTACCTGGATATGGAGCTGCTGGGCCAGACCATAGACGACGCAGCCGGAGAAGCCTTCGACAAGGCAGCCAAAATCATGGGGCTCCCCTACCCCGGCGGTCCCCACATCGACCGTCATGCCCGGCAGGGAAGGCGCGATTTTTACAATTTTCCCACCCCTGAAGTAGGGGCCAAGCAGTTTAGTTTCAGTGGACTGAAAACCTCTATGCTGTACCTGCTGCGCAAGGGCCTGCAAGAGGACCCCCAATACATAGAAAAGCACCTGGATGACCTCTGCGCCAGCTACCAGTACCGCATTGTGAGCATTTTGCTGGACAAACTGGAGCAGGCAGCGCTGGAGCAGGGCGTAGCGCACCTGGCCATAGCCGGGGGGGTGTCGGCCAACAGCGAATTGCGCAGTAGGTTTCAGCAGCTGTGCCAGGACCGGGGCTGGACTGCCCACATTCCCGCCTTTGAATACTGCACCGACAATGCCGCCATGAGCGGCATTGCGGCCCACTACAAGTACCTGGCCGGAGAGTTTACCGATCTCTCGGCCGTGCCGTTTACGCGTGGGGGATTATAACTTAACTTCATTGTTTATACTAAAAATGGGATAGATGGGTGTTTTTTCAGATATAGCAAAATTGT
>RFHT01000780.1 GCA_003696835.1 Bacteroidota bacterium | reverse complement strand
GGTATGCTCTTTTTCCCAAAAGATGAGGCCAGGAAAGAAGCCAGCCGGCAGGTGCTGAACGAATACATCCACAAGCTGGGACTGGAATTGCTGGGCTACAGAAAAGTGCCCGTTACCGACCCTGGTATAGGCCCGGCTGCCAAGGCCATAGAGCCGCACATCGAGCAGGTCTTTGTGCGTTCGCGCACGCCTGTGGAGCCTGAGCAACTGGAGCGCAGGCTGTTTTTGCTCAGGCGGGCGGCTTCCATACAGGTATATCGCCTGATGCCCGAAATAGCAGAAGATTTTTACTTTACTTCTTTTTCATACAAAACCCTCGTTTACAAGGGTCAGTTTCGTACCGACCAGGTACAGCCCTATTTCCCCGACCTGCAGGACGAGCGCGTGGTTTCGGCCCTGGCGCTGATTCATTCCCGCTTTTCCACCAATACCTTTCCCAAATGGCGGCTGGCCCAGCCTTTTCGTTACATTGCCCACAATGGAGAAATCAACACCATCAGGGGCAATACCAACTGGATGCGCGCCAAAGAAGCCCTGTTTGAGTCGCCCTATTTCACCAAAGAGGAAATAGAAATGATGCTGCCTGTATGCGACCCCGACTTGTCCGACTCGCGCAACCTCGACAGCATCGTGGAATTTCTGGTGATGGGCGGGCGCTCCCTGCCCCACGTGATGATGATGCTCATACCCGAAGCCTGGCAGGAGCACGACGACATGGACGACACCCGGCGGGCTTTTTACGAATACCACGCCTCCCTCATGGAGCCCTGGGACGGCCCGGCATCGGTATGCTTTACCGACGGCAGGCTGGTGGGGGCCACCCTCGACCGCAATGGCCTGCGCCCTTCCCGCTACCTGCTCACCAGCGACGACCGCATTGTGATGGCATCGGAAACCGGTGCCCTGGAAGTGGAGCCCGAAAAAGTCATCAAAAAGGGACGCTTGCAGCCCGGCCGCATTTTTGTAGCCGACCTGGAGCAGGGACGCATCATCAGCGATGAAGAGCTGAAAGCCGACATCTGCGCCCAACGGCCCTACCGCCAATGGCTGGATACCTACCAGATGAAACTGCAAGACCTGCCCCCTGCTTCGGTAAGCATTCCTCCTCCTGATGGGGATGAGTTGCTCCGCATGCAGCAGCTCTTTGGCATGACTAGCGAAGAACTGAAGGTGGTGCTGGCGCCCATGGCCAACCAGGGCAAGGAGCCCCTGGGCTCCATGGGAGCCGATACCCCCCTGGCAGTATTGTCCGACCAAAGCCAGCACATCTCCCACTACTTCCGCCAACTTTTTGCCCAGGTGAGCAACCCCCCCATCGACCCCATACGTGAGCGCCTGGTGATGTCGTTGCACACCTGGATAGGAGGTGCACAAAATGTGCTGGCAGAGCTGCCCACGGCCTGCAGGCACATTGCCATCCCGCACCCCATTCTCACCAACGAAGAGCTGGCCCGCCTGCGCTACATTGATCAGCCCCATTTCAGGGCCCACACCCTGGATGCCACCTTCCGCCTCAACGAAAAGCTGGAAGACGCCATCAGCCGCCTGTGCGACTCGGCGGCCAAAGCCCTTCAACGCCACGAAAGCGGCAGCACCATCCTCATCCTCAGTGATCGCAGGGCAGACAGCCGGCACGCGCCCATTCCCATGCTCATGGCCGTAGGCGCAGTGCACCACCACCTCATCGACATCAACCTGAGGCAGCGCGCTGCCCTGGTGGTGGAAACCGCAGATGCCAGGGAAGTACACCATTTTGCTACCCTTATCGGATACGGAGCCTGTGCCATCAATCCCTACCTGGCCTTTTACAGCCTCAGCGCTTTGCAGGGCACGCCTCTGGCCGACCCCTCCATGGACGAGCAGCGCATTCACCGCAATTACATCAACGCCATCAAAAAGGGGCTACTGAAGGTGTTTTCCAAAATGGGGATTTCCACCCTTCAGTCCTATCACGGTGCCCAGATATTTGAGATATTGGGTCTCAACCGGCAGGTGGTACACAAGTGTTTTCGCGGCAGCATTTCCCGCATATCGGGTATGGGCTTTGAAGAGCTGGCCAAAGAAGTGCTGGTGCGCCACCGCCTGGCCTGGCCCACGGCACCCCTAGCCAGGCGAAGGCTGGAAATAGGGGGTGTTTACCAGTGGAGAAGAAGGGGAGAATTTCATCTGTTCAACCCCACCACCATCCATTTGCTGCAAAAATCGACCCGCAACAGCAACTACGAACTGTTTAAGCAATACAGCCGGCACATCGACCAGCAAAATGAGCGCGCCTGCACCCTGCGCAGCTTTCTGGACTTTGTGCCGGGAGAGCCTGTTCCGCTGGAAGAGGTAGAGCCGGTGGAAAACATTTTGCGCCGCTTTGCCACCGGCGCCATGTCCTTTGGCTCCATTTCACACGAGGCACATACCACCCTGGCCATCGCCATGAACCGCATGGGTGCCAAGAGCAACAGCGGGGAAGGCGGGGAGGACGAAAGCCGCTTTGAACCCAAACCCAATGGCGACTGGGAGCGCTCGGCCATCAAGCAGGTGGCTTCCGGCCGCTTTGGGGTGACGGCCCATTACCTCAGCCAGGCCGAGGAGCTGCAAATCAAAATGGCACAGGGCGCCAAGCCCGGAGAAGGCGGCCAACTGCCCGGCCATAAGGTGGACGCCTGGATCGGGCGGGTGCGCCATTCCACCCCCGGTGTGGGCCTGATTTCCCCTCCTCCTCATCACGACATTTACTCCATTGAGGACCTGGCCCAGCTGATTTTTGATTTGAAAAATGCCAACCGGGCAGCCCGCATCAGCGTGAAGCTGGTGTCAGAAGCCGGGGTGGGCACCATCGCTTCGGGCGTGGCCAAAGCCCACGCCGACCACATCCTCATTGCCGGGCACGACGGCGGCACGGGGGCTTCGCCCCTCAGCTCCATTCGCCATGCGGGCCTGCCCTGGGAGCTGGGCCTGGCCGAGGCCCACCAAACCCTGGTACAAAACAAGCTCCGCAGCCGCGTTACCCTGCAGGTGGACGGCCAGATACGCACGGCACGCGATATGGCCATTGCCACCCTGCTGGGAGCCGAAGAGTGGGGCATTGCCACGGCTGCCCTGGTGGTAGAAGGATGCATCATGATGCGCAAATGCCACCTCAACACCTGCCCTGTGGGCATTGCTACCCAGGACCCCGAACTGCGCAAACTCTTTAGTGGACGCCCCGATGAGGTGGTGACCTTTTTCACCTTCCTGGCACGCCAGATGCGCGAAATCATGGCCCAACTGGGCTTTAGAACCATCAATGAAATGGTAGGCCAGGCCGACAGGTTGAGGGTGCGGGAGCAAATCGACCACTGGAAAGCCCGGAAGATCGACTTCAGCCCCATTTTGTACAAAGCGCCTGCCGGTGAGGAAGTGGGGCTGTACAAACAAATGGAGCAGGATCACGGACTGGAGCAGGTGCTCGACTGGCAGCTGCTTGAGGCTGCCCAACCCACCTTCTCTAAGGAACGCATTCCGGTCTATTGCGAATTTCCCATCCACAATACCGACCGGGCAGTGGGCACCCTCCTTTCTAATGAAATATCGAAGCGCTACAAAGGTGAGGGCTTGCCCGAAGGCAGTCTGCATGTCAAGTTTAGCGGCTCGGCGGGCCAGAGTTTTGGCGCCTTCGGCGCCAAAGGCCTGCGGCTGGAACTGGAAGGCGACGCCAACGATTACTTCGGCAAGGGCTTGTCGGGGGCTCAACTGGTGGTGTATCCCCCCAGGCAGGCGCCTTTTGAGCCGCGCAAGAACATCGTCATTGGCAATGTGGCCCTGTACGGCGCCACTTCGGGCCAGGCCTTCATACGCGGCATCGCAGGTGAGCGCTTTTGCGTGCGCAATTCAGGCGCCCTGGCGGTGGTGGAAGGCGTAGGCGATCATGGCTGCGAATACATGACCGGGGGCATTGCAGTGATTTTGGGCAAAACGGGCCGAAATTTTGCCGCAGGCATGAGCGGAGGCATGGCATACGTATTGAATGAGGCTGGGGATTTTGCCAAAAAATGCAACCGGGAACTGGTAGAACTTGAAGCCCTGGAACCCGAAGACGTTCAAAAGCTGAAAGAACTGGTGGAAAAACACTATGCCTGTACCGGAAGCCGCACCGCCCTGAGGCTGATGACCGATTGGGAGGAGGCGCTCAGGCATTTCGTCAAGGTGATGCCACGCGATTACAAAGCGGTGTTGCTGCGGCAGCAGCAGGCGGCCAAAGAGGAATACCTGCCCTTTGGCAAAACAGGCTGAGCAAGCGAAAACCCCCAGGCCGGGCCTGTGGCCCGGGCATTTAATTCAACATGCAATGAAAGAGAAAACTAGAGGATTCATGCAGTATGAGCGCGAGCTGCCCCCACAGCGCGACCCCAAGGTGCGCGTGCAGGACTATCGCGAAATCTACGAGCCTTTTGCTGAGGAAAAAACCATCACCCAGGCTACGCGCTGCATGGACTGCGGAGTGCCATTTTGCCACAGCGGCTGTCCGCTGGGCAACCTCATTCCCGACTTCAACGACGCCGTTTTCCAGCAGGACTGGGAAAGCGCCATTGATATTTTGCTATCCACCAACAACTTCCCAGAATTTACCGGACGCATTTGCCCGGCGCCCTGCGAAGCTGCCTGTGTGTTGGGTATCAACAAGCCACCTGTAAGCATTGAGCATATAGAAAAAACCATAGCCGAAAAGGCTTTTGAGCTGGGCTACATTCAGCCCCGGCCCCCTGCTGTGCGCACGGGCAAAAAAGTAGCAGTGGTGGGCTCAGGCCCTGCGGGCCTGGCTGCAGCTGCCCAGCTCAACCAGGCAGGCCATTGGGTTACCGTTTTTGAACGGGATGAAAAGCCCGGCGGCCTGCTTAGGTTTGGAATCCCCGACTTCAAGCTGGAAAAATGGGTCGTCGAAAGGAGGATTGAGCTGATGGAAGAAGAAGGGGTCTCTTTCCAAACCAATGTTAATGTGGGATTTGACATTTCTGCCCGGCAACTGATGGACGATTACGACGCAATTGTACTATGCGGCGGGGCGACCATTCCGCGTGATCTTCCCCTGCCCGGGCGCAATTTAGAGGGGGTACATTTTGCCATGGACTTTCTCACCCTTCAAAACCGCAAGCTCAGTGGCCTGTGGAAGCCCGAAATGGGCGAGATCAGCGCGGAGGGCAAGCAGGTAGTGGTTATAGGAGGAGGAGATACCGGTGCCGACTGTGTGGGCACTTCCAACCGGCAGGGGGCCGCTTCGGTTACCCAGATTGAGCTGCTGGCCCAGCCGCCCCTGCAGCGTAGCCCGGACAACCCCTGGCCAGAGTGGCCCATGATTTTGCGCACTTCTTCCTCCCACGAAGAAGGTTGTGAGCGCGACTGGGCCTTGCTCACAGAGGCATTCCTGGGCGATGAGGCGGGCAGGCTGCGCGCCATACGCACTGTGCGCATAAGCTGGGACCGGCAGCCCGACGGGCGCATGGGCTTCACCAAAATACCCGGCACCGAGCAGGAAATTCCCTGCCAGCTGGCCCTGCTGGCCGTGGGCTTTGTACACCCGCAGTTGGAAGGCCTGCTGGAGCAGCTCGGCCTGGAACTGGACGAACGAAAAAATGTAAAAGCGGATCCCTCTTCCTATCAAACTTCCCTGGAGAAGGTATTTGCCGCAGGCGACATGCGCCGCGGGCAGTCGCTGGTGGTGTGGGCCATCGCAGAAGGGCGCGAAGCCGCACGCTCAGTGGACACCTACCTCTGTGGCCAATCCTTGCTGGAAGCCCGCGACCAGAGTTTTTTGCGGGTGGCGGGTTGAGGGGGCAGGATGCAGGATACAGGATTCAGGATGCAGGTGGCAGGTCGGAGCGCAGCGGAGACTCCTTTAAGGAGATGCAGGTGGCAGGTCGTAGCGCAGCGGAGGCTCTTTTAAGGAGATGTAGGTGGCAATTCTTTGTTGCCGCGCAGCGGGCGTTTTCTGGTGCCCAAACCCGCAGGAGATGTTTCGGCCCTGCAAGCCCACCGCAGCATGCCAACTTCAATATGACAGCAAGTGTGCTGTTGGGGGCCTTTGTTGCGGTGCCAGCCGGGGCGCTAAAGCGAGCTGATGGCTCCCAGCCACCAGCTCGCTCTGCCATGATTTAAGGTAAATATACCCGTCCAACCACCTTCGGTGTC
>RFHT01000779.1 GCA_003696835.1 Bacteroidota bacterium | reverse complement strand
TCAACATTGGGTCGGGCCGCATCACCACTTTTCTCGAAATCATTGAGCTCTTTACGGAATTTGCTGGCTACAAACCCACCATCAAACCCCTGTTGCACAAGCCCGTGGGCGTACACGCCCGCTACGCCAATATGGACTATGTGTTTAATGAGCTGGGGTGGAAACCGAAGGTTTCCCTGCGCGAAGGCATGCGCCGGGTATATGATCAGGCCGTAAAAAACCTCGCAAAAAGTAACAGCTAAATGCTCCATTTCTCAAACTTCACGCTTATGACTGCCAGAATTTGCTGCTGCCTGCTCATGCTGGGCGTATATCAGCTGCGGGCACAGTTTCCCAACATCCTGCTGGACGAGCAGGGCGCCCCCTCTGAGCCCAGTATCGTCATCAACCCCACCAATCCCGACAACATCGTGGCGGCAGCCATTATCGACAAGGTGTATGTGAGCATGGACGGGGGCAAGAGCTGGACCAAAGACCACATCCAATCTCGCTACGGGGTGTGGGGCGACCCCTGCCTCCTGGCCGATGCGAAGGGCAATGTGTATTACCTGCATTTGTCGGACCCCACGGGCAACAACTGGTCCAGTGAGGAAATACTGGACCGCATTGTGTGCCAGTACTCCGCCGACGGAGGCAAAAGCTGGAGCAAAGGTGGCTACATGGGCTTTCATCACCCCAAAGACCAGGACAAGGAATGGGCCATAGCCGACCCCCGCTCCAAATACCTCTATGCCACCTGGACGCAGTTTGACAAATACGGCAGCAAGGCCGATACCGACAAGAGCAACATCCTTTTTGCCCGCTCTAAAAACAAAGGCAAAAAATGGAGCAAGTCCGTGCGCATCAACCAGTTTAGTGGCAACTGCATAGACGACGACGGCACCACCGAAGGGGCCGTGCCCGCTGTGGGGCCCAATGGGGAGGTGTATGTGGCCTGGGCGCTGAATGAACACATTTACTTCGACCGCTCCACCGACCGGGGCAAAACCTGGCTGGAGCAGGACGTGGTAGCCGCCGACATCGGCGGCGGCTGGGACATGGAAATCCCCGGCGTGGGACGCGCCAACGGCATGCCTGTCACCCTTTGCGACCTCAGCAATGGGCCGCATCGCGGCACCATTTACCTCAACTTTGCCGACCAGCGCAACGGCGCCCACGATACGGACGTCTGGCTGGTGAAATCTACCGACGGGGGCAACACCTGGAGCAGCCCCAAACGCATCAATGACGACGGGCCTGGCAAGCACCAGTTCTTCACCTGGATGGCCATCGACCAGACCACTGGCTATTTGTACACCGTCTTTTACGACCGCCGCAACCACTTCGGCAACCAAACCGATGTGTATGTGGCCTATTCTACCGACGGTGGGGAGCACTTTGTGAACGTCAAAATCAGCGAATCGCCTTTCACGCCCCGTAAAGGCCCCTTTTTCGGGGATTACAACAACATTTCGGCCCATGCCGGGCGCATCTGCCCCATCTGGACCCGCATGGATGCCCAGGGCAACACCAGCGTATGGACGGCTGTGCTCTCACACCAGGGCCTGCTGCAGCAGGCAGCAGCAGGGGGGGAATGAGGGAAGGCTTGTTTGTATGCTTCGCAGGCCTATACAGTTTGAAGCTTGTGCCCGCGCCAGCTGAATGGCTGATTTCAGGGCTCAGCTTCCCGGAAAAAATTTGTGTTTCAATAGCACTACCAGGCAAATATCACCATTTTGAGTAGAAATCAAACGTATATATTTATTCAATTTTCTGAAAAAAGTATAGGCCATTAGTCATCGAGGTAGGTTATATCTTTCTGCTCTGCCAGTCTTGTGTACTGGGAAATAGCCGTTTTGGCCAGGAGTTCATATCGTTCCTCTTTGTTCCTTCCTTCTTCAATCAAAACGGCATTGAGGCTCTCCAAATTGGCCAGCACATTGAGTTGGATAATGTTCGCAAAATCTCTGACGTTGCCCTCTTTGGCCTGCTCGGGGTTTGCCTCCCGCCACTGTTTAGCTGTTTGTCCAAAAACTGCCATATTGAGCAAATCGGCTTCATCGGCATAAACCAGCCACTGCAAATCCTTCCCGACCTGAAGTTTGGGAATAATGACATCCCGGATCGTATCGGTATGCAGGCGGTAGTTGACTTTGGTGAGAAATCGCTGATAATTCCATTCGAGTTTTTGGCGGTTGTATTGCTCTTCTTTCAATCGTATATAATCGCGTATCAAAAACAGCTTGAATTCTGCACTAATACGTGAACCAAATTCAAAAGCGATATCCCGATGAGCATAGGTTCCTCCTCCTCGTCCACGTTTTGTGATTATACCGATAGCATTAGTTCCTTCAATCCATTCCGTTACCGAAATGGCAAAGCGATCCAAACCTGCCTGGTTATAAAAGGCTTCAAATTTGAAGCCTTTAAAATTAGGATTATAATTTCTTTCCCATACTCCCAAAAATTCAAGGGTATTCTTATTGCGCAACCAATTTTGGATCACTAATGATGCACGCTTATCTTTTCCAACCATATCTGTCAAAGAGATATAGTCCTCATTTTGAATCTGGGTAAGTGCAATTTCCCGCCCCTCAACAGAAATAATCAGGTGTTTATTGGCCATAGTACTATTGTTTTTATGGGGTGATTCAAATGAATGGCTGATTTCAGGGCTCAGCTTCCCGGAAAAAATTTGTGTTTCAATAGCACTACCAGGCAAATATCACTATTTTGGGAAAGAAATCAAACGCATATATTTATTCAATTTTCTGAAAAAAGTATAGGCCATTAGTCATCGAGGTAGGTTATATCTTTGTGCTCTGCCAGTTTTTTGTACTGAGAAATAGCCGTTTTGGCCAGGAGTTCATATCGTTCCTCTTTGTTTCTTCCCCTTGAAAGTCTCGAGTTCAAAGCCTGCCCAGGTGGCGCCCTAAGGGGCGCTACCTGGGTAGCAACAGCACGTTGGATTCACCTCACTGCTTGCGGTAATCCAGGGGAGGGGGTTGGTCGCCCACCAGGCATTCATACTCAAAGTCGGGGCCGCGGCTTTGCAGCAGGGTGGCTTTGGCTTCCTGGAGCACCTCCGGCCGCTGAAACAAGGCCACAGCCGTAAGGCTCAGCGTTTTGGCCGCCACCATCATGCCTTTGGTGCCTATGCTGGTCCCCCCTGCTGCTACAGCCTGCCAGCTGTGGGCCGTAGTGCCCGGCACCCAGGTAGCCGCATTCATGCTGGCCGTGGGCACCACCCAACTGATGTCGCCCACATCCGTAGAGCCCCCGCTGCCCACCGGCTCCACCGTAAACTCGTCTATCTTCATGGCATCTTCGGGCTGTACCTGCAGAGCGGGGAAAGTCTGGATGATTCCTTCGGCAAAGGCGCGCTCCTCAGGGGTGTAGCTTACGCCTCCCACCTGCTGGAGCTTTTGGTGCATGAGCCTGGCCAGGGGCTCATTGGGCAGGATGTTGTAATAGCCGATTTCGCACTCCATTTCCACGCGGGTTTCGGTGCCCAGGGCCGCCGCTTCGGCAGCCCTTTCCACCCGTGCGATAATGGCCTTGAGGGTGTTGATGTCGGGGTGGCGAATGATGTAGGCCACTTCGGCAAAGGCCGGCACAATGTTGGGTGCGCCACCGCCGTGTTTGATGGCGTAGTGGATGCGGGTTTCCTGGGGCACGTGCTCCCGCATGAGGTTGACCATGAAGTTGAAGGCCTCAATGCCGTCCAGGGCCGAACGGCCGCGCTCCGGCGCAGCCGCAGCGTGGGAAGCATGGCCATAAAACTTGAAATTCATGCTCACCGCCGCCAGGGAAGACTTTGCGCTGGCGCGGTTGCGGCTGGCGGGGTGCCAGGTGATCACGGCGTCCACATCGTCAAACAAGCCCGCCCGCACCATAAAAATTTTTCCTCCACCGCCTTCCTCCGCCGGCGTGCCATACAGGCGTACCGTGCCAGGCAGCTTGTTTGCTGCCAGCCATTCTTTTACAGCCACGGCCGCAGCCACCGAGGCCGTGCCAAACAAATGGTGGCCACAGGCATGGCCATTGTCCTGCCCTTCGCGCTTTTGCTGCCGGGGCAGGGCCTCCTGGGCCATGCCCGGCAGGGCGTCGTACTCGGCCAGCAAGCCAATCACGGGCTTGCCGCTGCCATAGCTGGCCACAAAGGCCGTGGGCATGCCCGCCACCCCCTGTTCGATCTCAAAGCCGTGAGCGGTGAGCTCTGCTTGCAGCAGTTGGGTACTTTGGTCTTCCATAAACCCCAGCTCAGCAAGCTCCCAGATTCGGTGGGCCAGCTCGCCGTAGTGCGCGCTGCGCGCTTCCAGCTTGTTCAGCAGGGCCTTTTCAGCTTTGGTCAGTGCAGGGGCTTCGTTTTGTGCCTGCAGGGCCAGCCCCCAGCCTGTCAGGCCCAGCATCAGCATCAAGGAGTAAAGGGAACATTTCATATTCTGTGGATGGTTTGGAGTTAATCAACGTAAAAGTAATCATTTTTCCGGCTTGCAGCCTGGTGAGTTCTTCCCTTTGCGCCACACATAAACCGGCATGCCGGCCGTGAGCAGCAAAAAGCCCCAATAAACTGCCTGCTCCCCCACCCCTGCCACGGCCCAGAAGGAAAAGCCAAAGGCCAGAGCAGCCAGCAGCAGCAGGCGGTTGCGCCGGGCCCGGGAGGCCGGGGGTTGTTTGAACAGCAGCACGGCAAAAGCTGCGGTGGAAAAGAGGTAGGGGATCAATACACTCATGGTGGAGAGCAAAATGGCAAATTCAAACTGCTTCACCAGGCTTTGGCTGAAGTTCATGAGCATGAGGCCAGAAACCAGCAGGCTGGAAACGGCAATGCCCAGGTAGGGAGCGGCCTGGCGGTTGGTGCGGGCAAACAGGGCGGGAAAGAGGCCGTCCCTGGCCATGGCCAGGGGAATGCGTCCCTGCACCATGATCCAGCCGTTGAGTGCCCCGAAGGTGGCGATGGCCGCCCCCGCCGCCACGACCTGGCGGCCTGCCTCTCCCCACAAGTGGGCGGCAGCCTCGGCAAAGGGTGCCGCCGAATGGGCGAGCTGCTGGGGCGGCACCAGCCCCATCACCGCTACCGTAGCCGCCAGGTACACCCCTGCTGCCAGCAGGGTGCCCGCCAGGGTGGCACGTGGGATGGTTTTGGACGCATTTCGCACCTCCTCAGCCGGTACCGTGGCCGACTCCATGCCCAGAAAGGCCCAGAGGGTGAGAGAAGCCGTGGCCGTGATGGCCGCAAATTCCGGCTGGCCGCTGAGGTTGAAAGGACGAAAATGGCTCCATTCCACAAAAAACACCCCTACCAGCCCAATGGCCAGCAAGGGCAACAGCTTCAGCACCGTGGTCAGCAGTTGCACCCTGCCCACCGCCCGTATCCCCCGGCTGTTTACCCAGCTGAGGCCCCAGATGGCGCCCAGTCCCAGGGCAATAGCCGCCAGCTTATTGTGTGCCAGAATGGGAAAAAACACACTCATGTAGCTCACAAAAGCTACGGTAATGGCCGCATTGCCACACCATATCGACACCCAGTACCCCCAGGCCACCAGAAAAGCTGCAAATTCGCCCAGGCCCGCCCGCGTGTAGGCGTAGGGGCCGCCCGCACGGGGAATGCGGCGGCTCAGCTCGCCAAAAACCCGCGCCAGCAGCCAGGCCCCCGTGGCCGACACCAGCCAGCCCAGCAGGCTGATGCCCCCAAAGGCCGCCAGCGAGGCCGGCAGCAAAAATACCCCCGAGCCAATCATGTTGCCCACCACCAGGGAGGTGGCAGCCCAAAACCCTATCTTGGAAGCAGCCATCTGTCAGGTTTGAAGCTCAATTTTTTTTATGTTGCGGCTCAGTTATCATTGGCCACAAGATACGGCCAAAAATTGGGTTCCCACAAGGCAGGTGCAGCAGCCCGCCCGGCAGTCCCTGCATCCAGCCATCAATTTTGTCCACCATGCCTACTTATCACATTCACCCCGACATCCGGCAGGCCGAAACCCTGCCCGCCAGCTTTTACCGCGATGCGCAGGTATTTGAGTTGCTCAGGGAACGGGTTTTTGTACCTTCCTGGCAATGGATAGGAGATACCAGCCTGGTTCCGCTGCCGCAACAGCTGCATCCTTTTGTATTGCTCGATGGTTTTCTTTCCGAGCCCATGCTGCTCACCCGCGACGCCCAGGACCAGCTGCACTGCCTCAGCAATGTGTGCACCCACCGGGGCAACCTGCTGGCCCACCACCCCGGCAAGGCTGCCGGGCTGAGGTGCCTTTACCACGGCCGCAGGTTTCAGCTCAATGGCCGCTTTGAGTCCATGCCCGAATTTGGCCAGGCACAAAACTTTCCCCGTCCCTGCGACCACCTCCACCGCTTTGAGCTGCAGCAGTGGGGGCCTTTCCTCTTTGTGAGCATGCAGCCTGCCTTTGACTTCAAAGCCGTCATCAGCCGCATGAACGAACGCATAGGCTTTTTGCCCCTGCATGAATTTCGCTACCACTCCACTGGCTCCAAAGATTACCTCGTGCATGCCCACTGGGCCCTGTACTGCGACAACTACCTCGAGGGCTTTCACATCCCCTTTGTGCACAAAGACCTCAACGATGCCCTGGATTATGGCCAATATACCACCGAAATTTACGAATACTGCAACCTCCAGATCGGCTATGCCGACGGGGCCGAGGCGGTCTTTGACCTGCCGCCAGGCCACATCGACTACGGCAGGCAGGTAGCGGCCTACTACTACTGGGTTTTTCCCAATATGATGTTCAATTTCTACCCCTGGGGTTTGTCGGTCAATGTGGTGCGCCCCCTGGCGCCCAACCGCAGCAGGGTGTCCTTTCTCACCTACGTATATGACGAAAGTAAAATGGACAGCGGAGCCGGTGCCCGCCTGGACAAAGTAGAGCGGGAA
This sequence comes from Bacteroidota bacterium, assembly GCA_003696835.1. Taxonomy (GTDB): domain Bacteria; phylum Bacteroidota; class Bacteroidia; order J057; family J057; genus J057. Next base: position 1,185 of record RFHT01000779.1, on the reverse strand, counting down.
GACGAATTTGTGGTAGAAGGTGTGCAAAAAGGCATGATGTCGCGCTACTACCGTACGGGCAGGTTTTCGCCTGTGCGCGAACAGGGCGTACACTACTTTCACCGCTTGCTGGCCAAAGCGTTGAATGCATAGGGGGAGAGGCTACTCACGCCAGTTGCATATTGCTAGCATACCTGAATGAACTCCCCCCAGCAGCTTGTATCTGCTGGGGGGATAACAAAACCTGCCTAAGCCCGAAAATTTGGGCTTGGGCAGGGCAAAAAGAGAGGGGCCGGCGGGAGAAACGGGCTACTGCCCACTCCGCCCTACCGGCGCCCTTCCAAAAGACAGGCACAGCCCCTATCCCGTACAGTCAGGCTCGTCGTACAAGTTGGGAGCCGTCCAGGTACAGTGCCCGTCTTTGATGGCAAAGAATACCTCCACATTTGTCCGGCCCTTGTTGGGCAGCCACAGCCCAAATTTGTACACCTGCTTGCCATCTATCTCTCCCACATAATTATAAGGGTGGTTCTTCACCACGGTCTCATGGTCCACCACCACCTTTTCCAGCCTGCCCCGCTCGTTGATGTACACCCCGGTAAAGTACACGATCAGGGCATACGAATCGCTGGTGACGCATTTAATTTCCGGCTGGCCATACACCCCGGTAATGTCGCACAGCTCGTGCGGAGGAGGAGGCTCACAGGCGGGCATGGTCCAAAACAACAAGCTGGCTACCAACACCAGTCGGGAAGCACTTAAGAATTTGAATTTTTTCATGGCAACATAACGTTAGAGGTTATTCGCCGCTCTTCGTTTTGTGTCAAAGGCTGCGGCTTTACTACTGTGACGGCATGTTGGCCGGGAATCTCATGCGGGGGGTGTTTTTTTTTTTTTTCAAATCTGTAACTATTCAGCACCCTCAGGTGGAAAAAGCAATGAGTCTTTGATAAAAAAATGAACTCATCGTAAGTTGCTCATTTTCAATGGATTGTATTAACCACCTCCAACTCCTCCACGAAAAGGAGGAGAGTTCTCCTGGGCAGGCGGCGCAGCCGCCTGCGAACCTTCAACGCCCCTCCGGGGCACGGGCTTCATGGCCCCCTTAGGGGCCTAAATATGGGTAGCACGAAGTGCCAGGCAAGCTATGTTCCGTACCTACGGCACGGGGCCCCTGTTTTGGTCGGCATGCTCCCTTGTTGTTGT
>RFHT01000778.1 GCA_003696835.1 Bacteroidota bacterium | reverse complement strand
TCCGGCCAGATCAAAACCGGCTCTGCCTCCCGCAGCGACCGCATTGCCAAGTACAACCAGCTTCTGCGCATAGAAGAGGACCTGGAAGAGGCCGCCCTCTATGGCGGGCCGTTATTTCCTTTTGTGTAAGCTGGTCAAGATAAGCTTATTTGCTCAAGGAGGCACCCCAGGGGTGCCTCCTTGGTTTTTTACTGGGATTACCTACCCTCCCCGGAAGCGGTAAGTGGTCGGATGGGAGCGCCCCCCCTCCTGGCAGTATCCCCAGCCTTAAGCAAGCATCTGCCCAGCCCCCTCAGATTTCTTCTTACTTTTACCTGCTACTTGGCTGCGCTTAACGAGCGTTTGTCCCCTTCTGCCGAATACTTCGCATACTTCCTGCCTGCCTTGCGTACTTTTGAATGAATCACATAAACACTCAGAACCATGCCCAACATCAGTGAAAAATTATCCCGCTTAATAGATGATACGCCCTTTATGATAGGAGAAGGAGAAAAAGGTAGGCTAATGGTCTCTTTCCCTACGGTAAATGTAAAGGAGTCGGACCTTTACTACGACTTTGAGCTGGCAGTTCCCGGCTTCAAACGGGAGGACATCAGCATCAAAGTCAAAGGCGATAAACTCATAGTAAAGGGTAAAAGAGAAGTGGATGTAGAGCCTGAGGATGAAGACAGCCTGGGCTACATCCGCAACGAACACAGGGTCGAATCCTTTGAACGCATTTATGAGCTGGATGCCCTGGCCGACAACGAGAACATTGAGGCTGAATTAAAGGATGGCATATTGAAGTTTAGGATTTTTCGGAGATGATCAGAGGTGAAAATCAAGTCAATTTTTGGCTAAGATCCTGAACCTTCTGCCTGCTACCCCTGGTAGCAGGTATTTTTTTTAGAAATAGGCTGCCAGCCCCAGCTGTAGCCCGCCAATTTTGGCGGGGGGATTGCCCAGTATATCGCGCTGCTGCATGTAGCGGTAATTCAGGCGGATGACGGCCTGGGCGGTGGGCCTGAAACTCAGGCCCGGCACCACGGCCCATAGCTGGTCGCCTATGTTGCCTCCGGTTTCCTGAAAGGTGCCCACATTCCAGTCCACATACTCCAGTCGGCAGGCCAGGTTGAACACCCCGCGCTCAAAGCCCAACACATTGCCCCTGAACAGGGGCTGCACCAGGTCCACAAACCCACCCTGCTGCCGGTTGCCAAACTGCTGGGTATAGGTATCAGGCACCTCCACCCATACCCATGCCCATTCGCCTGTAAGCAAGGTACCCGTTCCGGGCAGCGTTGCATGGAAGTCCAGGGCCAGCACGTCCAGCCGCCTGGCCTGATCCAGTACCAGGCCGTCTTCCTCGAAGCGGTTGTACGTTCCGCCCATGTAGGAGATGCCCACTTCCCCTGCCAACTGGTGGCGGATGGCCGCCTTGGCCGTAAGCAGCAGGCGCCCGTTGCCGGATTCCTCAAAACGCTCCGAATTGGCTTTAGATGCAGGCAAAAAGGTTTTATTCTCAGTATTGCTGATAATGGAAGCATCAAAGCCATTGGTGAGGTACACCTCATAGGCAAAAGCCCACTGCCCCTGGTAGTGCTTGCCAAAGAGCCCTGCCCCCACATTGCTCCAGGTGGCGGGCAGCATGCGCGTCATGGCAATGGGCCGGTCCACAAACTCCCATTTGGGTCCGTCGTGGTTTTGGTTAAAGGCACCTATGGGGTTCATCACCACCCCAGCCCGCACATTCAGCATGGGATGCAGGCTGAGGTCAAGGGCAGCAAATTCTATGGCGATCTCCTTGCCTCCTTCTTCCAGCTCAATTTCTGAAAGAAACTTGATGCGCCTGTGTATAGACGAGGCCACAAATAGCGTCATGCGGGGAATGCGAAAGCTGTGCCCTTCTGTGATGCCGTCTTCCCCCATGTACTGATAATCGGCCTCCACATAGCCGCCCACAGTAACGGGCAGCTTGCCCAGCTGCAGAAAGGGCCGGTTATAAACGGCATCGAGGTTCATGTTGTTTTGAAAAGCAGAATCCCGCTCAGCGCGCACAAAGAGCGTACTATCGACCTGGGCGTGAAGGGCTGCACTGCACAAGCAGCACCACAAGATAAAGACTGTATGTTTCATGTCAGTTGAATGCTTAAACGGTCATCTTTGAGGTGAACGGGAAAGCTGCGCAGGCCGGCTTCTGCCGGTCCATTCAGCACCTTCCCCTTGGTGTCAAACTCGCTGCCGTGTGCGGGGCATTGCAGCCGACCGGAATAGGCGTTGAGTTCAGTACCCTGGTGGGTACACTTCATCCACAAGGCCCGGTAGCCCGAATCCGGGCTGCGGAAAACAGCTATGGGGTACTGCAGCCTGCTGTGGGTCAGCACCACCACGCTCCGGTAGCGCATTCCCTTCTTATGGGGAATTTCAAAAGCTGAAAGGGGAATTTCCAGTCCCTCTTCGGAAGGAGTGGCCGCGATGTATGTCACCCCTGCACATGCGGGCAGCAAGCTGCTGCCCGCCAGCATGCCCGCACAGCCCAACGCACAATTTTTCAGAAACTTCCTTCTTTGCATACCAGTAGTAAGAGTTAAAGCGATTCCAAAAAGCGCAGCACTGCGGTTTTGTCTGTCTCACTCAGGCCCTCATAGGCCTCCCGGCTGGCACGGGCTTCGCCCCCATGCAGCAAAATGGCCTCCTCTATACTCCGGGCCCTGCCGTCGTGCAGCAGATAGTAAGTGCCCCCCTGGGCATCGGGCGAAAGCCCCAGCCCCCACAAGGGCGGGGTGCGCCACTCATAGGTTTCAGCTGAGCCTTCTGTAACGCCATCATCCAGGCCGGGGCCCATGTCGTGCAGCAGCAGGTCAGTATAGGGATAAAAGGTCTGGTGAGACAAGGCGGCGATGTCCGAAGCCGGCGTCGTCCACTCAGGTATGTGGCAGGCCGCGCACTGGATGGTGGAAAACAGCTTTTTGCCGCGAAGCACCTGGGCATCATTCGCATTCCGCTGTATGGGAGCCTTGAGGGTGCGCAGGTAAAAAACCACCTCCTTCACCTGCTGATCGGAGACCTCGGGATCCACAGGCAGGCCCGTGGCCACATCCAGGGGCTCAAAGGTAGAATTGACTCCCATATCCTGCTTGTAGGCCCCTACGGTTTGCTGCAATAAATCGATGGCAGCCGCCTTTTTGCCAAATCTGCCCAGGTACTTGCCCTGCCTGGGCTGGTGGTACCACTGGGGCACAAAGTAATCAGGAGGCGTCACGTAGTTGGGGACCCCGGAAATGCCGTCTCCGTCCAGGTCATCGGGGTCGGCATGGGCCAAAATCTGCTGGTCGGTGAGAGCTGCCAGTAACCCCAGGCCTGTAACTGCCGGGGGCGTGATCTTCATAAAAGGCTGGCCTTCGGGTACACGCTCGGGCACATAGCCAGGTATGGCCCGGTTTTGCAGTTGGGGCCCACCTATGGAGTGGTCGGGCGGGGTGTTGGGAGCCGTCTGCCCAAAGCGTACCAGGGTGGTGAAGGGATGTCCCTTGCCATCGCCTATGTGGCAGCTGCCGCAGGAGGTAGCGACAAATAACGGTCCCAGGCCCGACTCCACAGTAAACACTTCGTCATTGAAGGCTATATCACCTGCCAGAAACTGGGCCTGCTCTGCCGTACTCAGGCCCGCAATGGGGCCGTCCAGTAAATCCTCCTCAGCCGGTGCCGGCGGGATGATCTGCTCACAACTCCCGAGCAACAGCATGCCCGCGAACAACGGTATGAGCCCTACTATTTTGAGTGGCTTGTGCATAGTGTTTAGGTATCCTATATAAATATATTTAGGTAAATATAAATATAATTTTAGATAAATCTAATTATTATCGCCTTTTTGCCAGTCTCAATGAAATGTATCAACTAAAAATGTCTTGATACCCCTTCGTTTTCCGACTAATTTTCTCCCCTAAAAAGGATACAAAAGTAAAAAAGTTTATATGTACCAAAACAGCATGAAGCGCTCCCTTCTCAAATACCTTAGTTATACTTCTCCACTCTTTAATACCAGAGCAGCCGGCCTTTACCTGATATTATTTGCCATAGCCATAGGGGTGGCCACCTTTATTGAAAACGATTTTGGAAGCAGTGCAGCCCAGAAAGTGGTGTATAAAGCCGGTTGGTTTGAGTTGTTGCTGATTCTATTTGGGATAACCATAGTTGTAAACATTTTCAAATTCAGGATGATTCAGCAAAAGAAATGGGCCTTACTCATGTTTCATGCTGCCATTCTCATTATCCTACTTGGCTCAGGAATAACGAGATACTTTGGTTTTGAAGGCATGATGCATATACGGGAAGCTGAGACGTCTAACACCTTTTTGTCCTCCGATACCTACCTAAACTTTGAAGTATATAAGGATGGGGAGACCTATTCTTTTGATGAACCCGTATTATTTGCCAGCCTGGGCAATAATGACTGGCATGAGTCCTACCTGATAGATGGCTCCCTTATCGATGTAAGAATTAAGGACTTTTTGCCGAATCCTAAACCCGTACTGTATGAAAGTGAGTCGGGGAGCCCCATATTAAAAATTGTGGTGGCGGGCATGAATGGGCGGGAGGAGTATTTTCTAAAAAAAGGAGAAATAAAAAAAATAAAAAATGTAATATATGATTTTAAAGATGGCACTACTTCTGACGCCATCCGCATTCGCTTTCGGCATGACTCCCTGCAGTTCACTACCCCACGGCCATTGACCCAAATGGTGATGGCTACCCAGGAGCGCGATACCATTTATCCCTCAAATAATTTCCAGCCCTTAACCCTGCGGTCTCTGTATTCAGATGGGGTGAATAATTTTGTGTTTGCCGAGTTTCTGCCCAAAGGCGAGGTGGCAATCAAATCGGAAAGCTCCAAGGTCAAAAATGAGAGCATGGTAGCCCTGCTGGCCGAAGTAAGCGTAGATGGGCAAAGCCAGCAAGCCTACATCTATGGAAACAGGGGGCTAGAAGGGCGGCCCGCCATCATGAATTTTGGTGGGCTAAGTATGTCGGTATCTTATGGGGCGAAAGTACTGGAGCTCCCTTTTGCCCTACAGTTGAAAAAATTCATTCTGGAAAAGTACCCCGGCACCAACAGTGCTTCTTCTTATGCCAGCGAAGTGGTATTAATCGACCCGCAAAAGCAACTAAGAGAGGACCACCGCATTTATATGAACCATATCCTGAATTATGGGGGATACCGCTTTTTTCAGTCCTCCTTTGACAGGGATGAACAAGGCACCTACCTGAGTGTGAATCACGATTTTTGGGGCTCCCTGGTATCCTATATCGGCTATGGCTTGCTCACCCTGGGCATGCTGTGGACCTTTATGAGCAAAAAGACCCGGTTTTACCAACTCACTCAGCGCGTTCAACGGATCAGGAGCAAGCAGGGGGTAGTGCTTTGCGTTTTGCTACTGCTAACAAACTGGTCCATGGCCAAAACACAGGCAGGGCCTGTTTATGCAGAAAATGCAGTATCCAAAGTGCATGCCAGCCGCTTCAGCACCCTGGTAGTCCAGGATTTCCGGGGTAGAATGAAGCCCGTGCATACGTTGTCCAGGGAGATCATGCGCAAACTATCGCGAAAAGAAAGCCGCTTTGGGCTGAATGCAGACCAAATCCTGCTGAGTTTGTTTGCCAACAGCCAGGAGTGGTATGCAGCTCCTCTGATAAAAATGGGCAAGCACCAAGACCTCAAAAAGCTGCTGGGGGTGAATGGGGCGTACGCGGCATACCGGGATTTTTTCCACCAAAACGGGACCTACAAACTTAAAGAGGAAGTTAGACGAGTGTATGGGCTCGACCCCATAGACCGGGGGGTATATGAAAAAGAAATCCTCAAGATCGATGAACGGGTAAACATACTGGGTATGGCCCTTTCGGGTGCCCTGCTCAAAGTCATTCCTAACCCTGAAGACCCAGACCACCACTGGCTTTCGGCCGATACACATACTCACAGGGGCTCTTCGGCCCAAAACAGGGCTGAAAAATTCTTTGCGGCCTACCGATCTGCGCTTCGAACAGCTATTGCCAGCGGCCAGTACGGGCAGGCTGATCAGTTGCTGGAAGAACTCAGGGACTATCAGCTCAAAAACGGAGGAAGCATCATGCCTACACCGGTAAAAGTCAGGGCCGAGATTTTGCTCAATCAGCTGGACGTATTTTCGCGCCTGATGCCCTGGTACCTGGTGTTGGGAATGACCTTCCTTTTCCTGCTGTTTTATTCCGTATTCAGGCCGGAAGCCAGGCTGCAGCGCCTTCACCTTGGCCTGCTCGCCCTTGTCGGACTTGGATTTTTTATGCATACTACGGGACTGGCCATTCGCTGGTATGTTTCGGGCAGGGCCCCCTGGAGCAATGGCTACGAATCCATGATCTACATCGCCTGGACCACTACCCTGGCAGGCATCATATTTACCAGAAAGTCCCTGGGGGGCATGGCAGCCACCATGGTGCTGGCCGCCACCATTTTGTTTGTGGCCAGCCTGAGTTTTCTCGATCCTGAAATCACCCCATTGGTACCTGTACTCAAATCCTACTGGCTTACCATTCACGTATCCATGGAGGCCGGCAGTTATGGCTTCCTCATGCTGGGTGCCATCATCGGGCTCATCAATTTGATGCTGATGATGTTCCTACGCGAATCCAATAAAGAGAACCTCAAACGCATCATACAGGAGATGTCCTACATCAGTGAACTCACCATTACAGGCGGCTTGTTCATGGTGAGCATTGGTACCTACCTGGGGGGCGTGTGGGCCAATGAGTCCTGGGGACGATACTGGGGATGGGATGCAAAAGAAACCTGGGCCCTGGTCACCATTCTGGTCTATGCTTTTATACTACACATTCGTCTCATTCCCAAAATGTTCGGCTTGTATGCCTACAACCTGGCCACCATCTTTGGGATGGCTTCGGTCATCATGACGTATTTTGGTGTGAATTATTACCTCTCCGGCCTGCATTCCTACGCAGCCGGCGATCCAGTGCCCATTCCCACCTGGGTGTACTACGCAGTGGCAGGCGTTTTTCTGATCAGTGGCCTGGCTTATTTCAACAAAAGGAAATACCCCATCATTAAATAGGGCAGCAGTTGCTGCTCGGTGCCCGGCGCTACAAAGTACAAGCGCCGGGTGCCCTTTTTTGTTGAATCTTTAACCATCAGTAACCCAATTTATTATGATTGTAAAATCCCTAATGTTATCCCTGGCATTGCTCGTCATGGCTTTTAACCTATCTGATGCACAAGTATGCGACGACCTGGTAGATCGGGCATGCGAAACTGCCGTTGGCCAGGGATGGATCAAAATTCGGCCCTGTAACAGCGGAGGGGTCAGTATTCAATACTGTCATCCCAGGCTGTACATCGGCAGCGGCCACAACCTTTCCGTAAAAGGTAGCATGTATGGCACCATCGTATTTGATGATTTGCTGGATAAAACGACCTTGAGTTCGGGTTTGAAAGTGCGGAAAGCCATCGGAAAAAACGGAAGCGGAAAGATCTTCACGGGTATTTTTACTTACAACGACGGCGAGCACATCCAGAATTGCTACATCCGCTCCGGTGCCGACCGCTCCAGCCGGATTGTTCTTCCCGAATAATAGATCTATCCGTGCCATACGCAGGCCGCCGACTCCTCAGCGGAGCCGGCGGCCTGGTTTTTGGAAAGCTTCTTTTTGAGCCGGAGTACAAACAAGTAAGGATCAATGCAGCAGCACCCCCTCTTCCAGGATGATATCGTATTTATACCCGGCGCCGAAGTCCTCGTTGAGTACCACTTTTGCGCGTACATGTACGACTTCTCCCTCGTGTACCAAGTCTGTAGAGGTAACCACCAGGTCGTAATCGTCCTGGCTGCCATCCTGGATGTGAATCCAGTTTCTGTTCATGATATTGGGATTTACCTTCACGCATTTACCACTGATTTGAACCGTTTTGCCTTCATACTTTTGGGGATTTTTCACCAGCTCGGCGATTTTCACATCGCCTTCACGCTCCATCCCCCGGTCTTTGGCTCCACTGGCTGCTTGCCCGGACGCTACTCCGGGCTTCTGTTGGGCCATCTGCTGGCCGTGATTGTGGGCCACTAGCTTGGATACCAAATATACTTTGTCAAAAACCCGGTCGTACTCTCTGCTATGAAAATTGGTTTTCAGCAAGCCATCCCGGTAATAGTAGGTCCCACCTTTGTCTATGGGCTGTTTGGTGGTGGCAATCCAGTAGGTTTCTTCTCCTTCCTGTACCCGCAAATACACATATTTCTCCGTGGGCAGTATTTCTTCAACGACCACTTCATGCACATCGGCAGCAGTTGTAGAAGCCACAGGAGGTGAGCTAGGCATAAGGCCTTCGGAAAAAATTCCACTCCCCTGTGCAGCGGGGTGCTTTTCAGTTGAAGAAGAGGAGGTGATGACCTTCGGGCCACTTTTACAGGCCCACAACCCCATCACCAACAGGCAAGTAAACAAGCAGGTTTTTGGTATTTGGTTTATGTTCATAAGGACAAGATTGAAGCGTTTTTTGGTTAAAACAGACTGATCCTTCATGGGATTCATTTTTTTTGATCTGAGCGAAAGCGTTTAACCACCCGCAAATAAAAGCGGTAGTTGTTTTCGTGATTAAAGCGAGCCACTTCACCCGACAAAGCCAATAACAATTGCCGGTTGATGTACCAGGAAAAATTGGTTCCATAATAATGCTGTCCCCGTGCTTCGGCACTGTTCACAAAGGTGTAGTTGGCCAGCCGGTAGTAAAAATCAAAATCCAGTTTTGCATCTATTAATGTGCGCCAATACCGCACAGCCACCACCTGGCTTTTGAGGTAGTTGGAGATGTTTCGGTTGACCGTAAAGGTCAGGCGCCCTCCCATACCGGGCATATTTGACATGGTAATAAAGCCGTAAATATTGTCGGATTTATTGTCTCTGCTGGACTGGAAGCGCTTGCTGTAGCTGATACCCCCATTTACGTATTTAATGAGGCGCACATTTAGCCGAAGCCTGATCCCCTGGCGGGCGATGTCGTCATTGAGAATGCGCTCAATTTCAGTTTGAAAGGTTTCGTAATAAATTATTCGCTTGCGCGCATCGTAAGAAAGGGCCAAATTGATTCTGCGGTTGAAGCGGTATCGGGCAGATACATACAAATTGGGAATGCGAAAAACTTGGCTTCCCATGCTGTCACTACCTCCAAACAAATCCATTTCCATGGAAGAGAACAAAAACAACTTCCTAAACAGGGTGCTCGAATGTTGCAGATAGGCAAAACGCCTGTCTATCTTCCCGCTGTTGCGCTGTTCAATCAGGCCTAAAGTGGTTTGGGCATATAGTTGGTCGTTGTTAATGGTCGTCCCGCCATACGCACCGTATTCAAGCAGCTTGGGATTGTAGCGAAAGTCTTCAAAATCCGGACGGAATCCCACAATGGCACCTACGTACACCTCGCCCAGCTGCTTTTCGGCCTGAAAACCGTCTATGGCCCCCAAAGAGGATATTTTCGGGTTTATTTTTCTGCCCAGCAGCAGGTGTAAATCCGGGTTAACTTCATAACCCACCGCCAGGTTGTACACCCGAAACAGATGGGAGGGCCAGGCCGGGTTATCGTTGCCTGATGCAGTATCCACAGGGAACAATTGGCTGTAATTCAGATAGGACTCAAAAGAAAAATTGGAATTGCGGATATGGGTCGCATCCAGGGAGAGCCTTCCCACAAGGCGGTGGCGGTTTTCCCTGGCACTGGCCAGGTTACTATAGGCCGCAAAGGAGATTCTCCCCTGAATCTGCTCCCTGTTTTCCAATTCTTTCCGCCCGGGCTTTTTATCAAACAAAATGCCTTTGTCATTATTGACTAGCATCTCATTCAATACGCTGTCCATAACGGCATTTTCACCCGGCAGCAGGGTATCTGGCAACACGGCTTCAGTTTCTTCAGGAGGAATGAAAATAATATCATCTCCTTTCTTCACCTCACAACCTCCAACCGCCACACATACACAGGAGGTAGAAGATTTGGTTTTCACCACCAGGCAAGGGATTTCTCTCCCTGCCAGATAGAGCCTGCTACCCACTTCGATCAAGGCTGTATTGGCAAATTTTACATAGATATTTTTCGAAGTAATAAATGAAACATTGCCTTTGACAACGGGAGCAGATCGAAACTGGGCCAGGGCATTCAGCACAATCAACATGGCAAGCAACACCATACTAGCTTTCTTCATACTTCTTCTTCTTTCGGTAACTCCTCAAAGAATAAACTTTTCCTGTCTTGTCTGTCCTCACCCATCGCCCAAGATCAAGGCGATGGATGGCAAGACAGGCAGGCATTACTTTCGTACACATATCCTTGTACGCCCCGGTGTTGATCATCTGCTTTGTTCCGGTTATGCTCGTGGCAATTTAAGCAGCTAAAATCGGCATAGTTCCCCGGATTGAAATGACAATCCCTGCAATCATTCCATTTGTTCCGGTGTTTTCCGCTGTAGATGGGGAAAAACATACCGTCATGGTCAAAGTTCGCCGGTACCCAGGCATTCTCAGTATGACATGAGGCACAGTCCGTGGGGAAGTTGGCACTGGCGTGGTTGGGGTTGGAGGTGTTGTTGTAGTCATTCTGGTGGCAACCCACACAGGTA
>RFHT01000777.1 GCA_003696835.1 Bacteroidota bacterium | reverse complement strand
TTCGGGTTGAGAGTTTCGGGTTGAGAGTTTCGGGTTGAGAGTTTCGGGTTACCAGTTTCGGGTTACCAGTTTCGAGTTGTCAGTTCTTAATGTAGCGTGAACTACCAGCTTAAGACTCATAACTCGCAACTCCTAACTCGCAACTCGGAACTCCCTTATGCTTCCTGTAGCTTATGAGAGAAACGCAGAATGATGAACTCGGCCGGGCGTACAGCTGCAATGCCAATTTCCACAATCATGCGGCCTTCCAGTATATCCTGTGGGGTCATGGTTTTGCCCAGGCCCACATTCACAAAGTAAGCTGCCTCAGGGGAAGGCCCCGCCAATGCCCCCTGCTGCCACAGGCCGAAGAGGTAACTGTCAATCATGCCTTTTACTTTCAGCCAGGTGGTGGCCGTGTTGGCCTCAAATACGGCAAAGGCCGTGGCTTTTTGCACCGACTCTTCAATCATGTTAAACAACCTGCGCACGTTGATGTAGCGCCACTCATTGTCGTTGCCGGCCAGGGTACGTGCGCCCCATATCAGGGTACCTTTTCCTGCAAAGCTGCGAATGGCATTAATGGATTTGCCCGCCGTGGGGTCCACATTGAGGCGGTCCTGGTCGGCATGGGTGATTTTTTCCGCAGGCGCGATCACCCCGCTCAGGCTCACATTGGCAGGCGCTTTCCACACCCCCCTTTCGCGGTCGGTTTTGGCATATACACCGGCTACCGAGGTACTGGGCGGCAGGGTTATGCGCTGCTGGCTCAGCGCCCGCTTAATCTGGTTGTACAGGGCCGTCTGGCTGCTGGCAATGCTGTCCAGGTTGCTCGTCTGGTCGCTAAAAACCAGGTCTTGCCCGGTCCCGGTAATAGAAGTGGTCACGCTGGTGGAGCCATTTCCCGCGGCCGAGAGCTCAAAGCCCATTCGGTCGCCGGTATAGGCTGCCCACAGGTCCAGAATCTGCTGCACCGTTTTGCCATTTTCATTGGCGTTGATGCCGCTGATGGTCAGGGTATGGGTAGAGGCATCAATGCTGATTTCAAAATCGCCCGTGAGCAATATTTTCAGCTTGGGGCTGTTGCTTTCGGGCCCCCGGTAGCTCACATTCAGGCCGTTGGCATCGGTTTGGAAGCTTCCCACCCGGCTCACTACCGACACATTGCTTTCCTGGTAGGCATAGCTCAGGCTGGTGTATAAATGCGGGGTATAAGCAGCGCCGTATTTGAGGTCATTGGTGCCAATGCCATTTCTGAACTCGGTGGCGGTGCTGTCGCCCGCCCGCACATCAAAGATACCAAAGCGGTCTTTGAGGGTGCCACACTGGGCAAGCACCTGCTGGCAGAGGTCGTAGTAATCACTTGCTCCCAGGCTCAGGGCATCGGGCAGCAAAATGAGGGTGGGTTCATCCTCTTTTTCCAGCACGCCCAGGCCCGTTTCAAAGTGGCTTTTGGCAGGTGTGGTGCTGTAATTGCCCACGGAAATGATGTAGCAGCTGCCGCCGCCATTTTTGAAAAACATCTCCATGCAGTAATAGAGCAAATACTGCGTACCAGCAGTGGAACGCGCAATGCTGCTAATGGTTTCTACTCCATTTACCAGGGCAGTATTCACGGTAAATGAAGACGTTTGCGGGCCTCCAAAAATGGTCTTGAATTCCAGCATGGTGTCGATGCGCACGGCCTGGTTGGCCGGCCCGGTTTCGGTATAACCGATAAAGGCGGGGATGGCGGTGGCAACACCTGCCACGGATGGCGGCAGGGTGGAAATTTCTTCAACGTAAACGCCGGGGGTGTTGTAAGTCATGAGACATCAGATTTTAAACATTATAAATAAATGAAAGCACTACCCTGCTTTGCCGCTTGTGGGTTGGGCAAATCCGGGATCAGAACCTCAAAAGTATTTCCGCTGCTCTGTTTGATGAGCTGGATACCCCTGAGCTTATTTTCGCTATAGGGGAGGCTTTGTTGTGAACGAAATCGCAGCAGGCGCTTGCCCGCCATAGCAGAGCTGGCAGTCAGCTGCAAAGCAGTGGCATCCTGGGGGTCGGGTGAACTGCTCAGATCATCAGCAGCCCCAAAGCTGAGGTTGCCGCCCGTGTCCTGTATCTGGTAGGCAGCGGGAGCCTCGGCCTCGGCCAGTATGAGGTAATAAGTCCAGGCAGCCTGAGCTGCCTGCAACTGGATGACAAAAGGATTGGGCTGCGAAAAATCGGTGCGCAGGGAGCTGTTATTCGTCAGTACTACCTCCCCCCATTTCCCCGCTCCACTGTCCGTAGCCGCATTCAGGGTATAAGCGTTGGCCTGGTCAGCATTGGTATAAGCAAAAACCTGCCCCTGCCCCGGAATAGCAGCCGTAAATTGCAGGGGAGCCGGGTTTTGCAGCACAATGGAAAAGCGGAGCTGCAGCTGATCAGCCAGCCCGATCAGCATATTGCCCTGTTCCAGGGGACTGAGCACCCTCAGCCTGCCGGGCGACTGCCGGTACAGCAGCCTGTGCCCCTGCAGCAGGCGCAGGCAGTCCTGGGTAGGCACAATGGAAAAATCCCTGCCCAGTCCGCCCTGGTAGTACGTATGCTGTACCGATATGGAAAACAATTCCCGGTAATTCATCACTGGTGCAGGTTATGGTCAATGCGTTCAATTTCGCCGCCAGCAACTGGTACAGGCGCCTGAATAACGAGCATTTTGAGCTTGTACATGATAGAAGGATGGTAGGGCGCCTTCATAGCGCCCCAAATTTCGTTTACCGACGAAAACGGCAGGGTTACCAGCTCCATAATGAGCTTTTCTACCTCTGTGGGTAAAGCCGGGTACGTCTCTGGGGTAAAAACAGGCCTTTGCTGAAAATACCGCAACACCAGGGAAAGGTGCTTAAGGGCCTCGTCGTACTTTTCGAAACGTGCCGCAAACATCATATACACATTCAGCCGTAGGGGAGGATTCATGGGTTCCACCTTGCCCACTTCGTTCATGCTGGAAAAGCGGTCGGCCGGGCGCAGTACCTGCTCTTGCTCCAGGTTCACCATCAGGGGCGTGATTTTGTTCAACTCCAGGCTCAGGGGGTCCATGTTTTTTCCGTCCAGATACACCACGGTATCGCCGGTAGCGGACAGTTGGCGGGAAAAATAGCTGTTGAGTTGTTGTTTGAAAAAATCAAAAACCTGGTTAAGCATAGCTTGGGTTAATGTGTTTTGCCCGAAAATAGGGGAAAACGGGCAGAGAAAATTGTATAAATGCGACAGTCAAAACTTCATATTCAGAATGCTCATCAACTTGCTGGTTTTTTCCTCCCCTTTCTCTGCCGGAGAGCGGTTCAGGAACTGCCCGGGCGTTTTGCCCGTAAAGGCCTTAAACTCCCTGATAAAGTGGGCCTGGTCGAAGTAGCCACACATACACACCACATCCTGCACGTCCAGGCAGGGGCTGTTGAGGTAGAGCCACACGGCCTTTTGCAAACGGTGAATCTGGATGTACTGCTTGGGCGAAATGCCCACCTGCCGCTTAAACAGGCGCTCCATCCTGCGCCTGTGAATGCCCAGCCGCCTGGCCAGCTGATGCACATGCAGGTCCGTTCCTTCGCCCTGTATGTATTGGATGATCCGCTCTACCAGGCCGGGCTCATCCTCCAAATGGCAGCCCTTTTGCCGAATGAAGCGCTCCACCTGCTCAATCCGGGCAGGCAGACCATCAGCCATGCGCACCGAATGTGCCACTTGCATGATCTCTTCGCCCAGCAAGCTGGTCAGCAATAGCCTTTTACTGGCAAATGCCTCCATTTGCCAGCCAAAAATGCGGTGCAAGGCCGTAGGCATAAACGACACCCCCAGCATGGGTGAGAAACTATAAGCCAGCCCCCTGCAGGGTGCCATGCCCGGAAGCAACATCACAGGAGGTATTTGTGGGCCTTCACAAGGGCTCAGCGGAAAAAACCAATGGCAGCTATCCAGTGGAAAACTGTCATGAAGCTCCTTTTCACCCTTTGTTCCCAACACAAAAAACCTCTTTACCCATTGCTTCAGACTTGAAGTAAAAACAACTTCAACACTGTTCACAACTCAAAGCTTGTCAATGGTTTAACAAAATGAACAAAGATCCTGTGAGAACAAGCAGTACGTTAGGACAGAAAAGGAGGTACCTCACAAGGACAGGCACATAGAGAAAAGAAAGGCAGGAAAGGCCACCCGTAGCATCGGGGCCCGGGATGTTGCTTCCCTGTTGCCCCAACAAGTTAGCGAAAAATCTCTGAACAAAAAAAATCACCTTTCCAAAAATGAAAGGTGATTTTTCGCAGTCTGCTCCGGCCTGCTGCCCCAAGGCCGCAGCAGGCCATGTCCTAAAACTTGATTTCTTCGCCCAGGCTGTTGAAATAACGCACACTGGTAAAAGGCAGGGAGGTATCGGCCGTAATGCGCACCCACACCCAGTAGCGGAAAAACCATTTCCACTGGTAACTTTTGAGAAAACCCTGCTTGAGGTAGGCAGCCACGTAGGGGTTTACGGCTATGTGCAGCCGTTTCTCTTTATTCTGTTTGATGAGAAACTCTATGTTGTTGGCAATTTCATCGCCAATGAGGATGGAAGCCTGAATTTTGCCCGTGCCGTTGCAGCTGGGACACACCTCTGAGGTTTGGATATTGATCTGCGGGCGCACCCGCTGGCGGGTGATCTGTACCAGGCCAAATTTGCTCATGGACAAAATGGAGTGTTTGGCCCGGTCGGCTTTCATGACTTTGCGCAGATGCTCGTTGAGTTTTTTGCGGTTTTCGGCTTTTTTCAGGTCGATAAAATCCACCACGATGATGCCTCCCATGTCGCGCAGTCGCAGCTGGCGGGCAATCTCCGTAGCAGCTTCCATATTGACCTTCAGGGCCGTCTCTTCCAGAGTTTTGTTGTTGAGGTTTTTGCTGCCGCTGTTTACATCAATCACATGCATGGCCTCGGTATGCTCTATCACCAGGTAGCTGCCGTTGGCCATAGAAGCAATTTTTCCAAACGAAGCCTTGATCTGTTTTTCCAGCCCCAAATGCTGAAACAGGGGCTTCTTACCCTTGTACATCTTCAGCCCTTTGAGCATGCCCTGCTGGTGTACCTTGAGGTAGTTCTCAATTTCCTTATAGGCTTTTTCATCATCGGTGATAATGAGATCAAAGCCCTGGCTGAGCATATCGCGCAGTATGCTGGTGGCGCGGTTGTTTTCGCTGAGCACCTTTTTGGGTGCCTTGGCCCTGGCCAGCATACGGCTCATTTTCTTCCACTTGTCAATGATGTCGGAGATGTCCTTGCTCAAGGTGGCAGCATCTTTTCCCGAGGCAGCCGTACGCACAATGATGCCGAAGTTTTGGGGCCGCAGGCTTTCGGCCAGCACCTTCAGCCGACGGCGCTCGTCGGCACTGCGTATTTTTTTGGAAACCGATATGGTTTTGGAGAAAGGAACCAGCACTACGTACTGGCCGGGCAAGGATATTTCACTGGATAAACGGGGTCCCTTGGTAGAAATGGGCTCTTTGACCACCTGCACCAGTATTTCCTGGTTGGGTTTGAGCACATCCTCCATCTTGCCGTGCTTGTCTATATCGGGAAGCGGCTTGATGCGCTCCAGATGGTCGATTTTCCCCCCTCTGGCATTGAGGGCGGCACGGGTGTATTTAATCAGGGATCTGACCTGAGGGCCCAGGTCGAAATAGTGCAAGAAGGCATCGCGTGGATGGCCTACATCCACAAAAGCGGCGTTGAGTCCTGGAACTATTTTTCGAACCTTTCCTAAAAACAAGTCTCCAACGGAAAACTCTTCCGTTAGGTTTTCGTGATGTAACTCTACGATTTTTTTGTCTTGCAGGAGGGCGATTCTCAGGCCTTCATCACTTTTACTTACTATTAATTCATTCACACCAGTATGATTTTAGAAGCTGGTAGAGCTGGTGCTGAGGATAGCTGCTGAAGAAGGTGCAAAAACAAAGAGTATGCTTGCGTTCTTCAGCCTGAAAGGCACAAGCTGCATCCTGCAGTTGTGCCCTACGTGAAGAGCCTACATCCGCCTACGCTATCTGTTCTTTTTCTTGTGACGGTTTTTCCGCAGTCTTTTTTTGCGTTTGTGCGTCGCAATTTTATGTCTTTTTCTTTTTCGTCCGCAAGGCATAAATATTTCTATTAAATGGTTAACGGGATAATGAGTTCATTAGATTTTGGGCCTGCGCCTGCAGGGCTTTGTCCTTGCTTTGGGCAATGAGCGCCGCCAGCAAAGCCTGCGCTTCGGCCCGCTGGCCCAGCTGGGCCAGGCAGTAGGCGAGCTGGTATTTGGCCTGCTCGTGCGTTGGCTGGAGGCGGAGCACTTCTTCAAAACGGGCTTTGGCTTTTTCAAACTGCCCGGTTTGAATGGAGAACATGCCCAAATGAAAGCTGGCCTCCACATTTTGGGGATTTAGTTCCAATACTTTCCGTATCGTCATGATCCCCTGCATGCTGTTTTGTGGCACGCCCGACTCCACCAGTGCCAGGCCCAGCGTGAGCAGGGCTTCCTCGTTGGTAGAGTCCTGCTCAAGTGCAGCCCTCAGCAAGCCGATGCTCCGGCCGGAATACCGCCGGAATAAGCTGGAGTCCATGCGCACATAGTCCAGCTTGGTGGCCTCATAGCTGAGCAGGCCCGCCTGCAGCAAATGCTGAAAAGAACTATCTGCCCTGACCTTGGCCAGGGCATAATCTGAAGCATAAGCATAGCGCTTCCGGGACTGCAAAGATACAACAATTGAATCTAAAATCCTGAGTTTTTCAGATTCTTTTGCAGATTCCAGCGCTTTTATCCAGCCATCAAGCTTTTCATCAGGAGCCAGTGGGGGTAGTCCCTGCCCGGCTGCGCTGTTCTCAGTCGGGATACTTCCCTCTGCAATATTGGCCAAACTGGGATTGTCCAGGTGGGTTTTGTCTGCAAAAAATAACAAGACAAACACCAATACCCCTATTGCAACAATGGAAAATTGAATGACCTTATAAGATGACTTATGCTGTAGTTCCGATTGGCTCACGATATAGCTTGCTAAACTTTTTGTGCCTGGCCATTTTTCACTTTGTCCACAAAAACCTTGGCCGGCTTAAAGCTGGGGACATTGTGAGCGGGAATTACGATGGACTTATTTTGAGAAATAATGCGCCCCACTTTCTCTTTTCTATGCTTTACAATAAAACTACCAAACCCTCTGATGTACACATTTTCTCCTTTGGCAAGGGAGTTTTTCACAACGGCAAAGAATCCTTCAAGAGAAGCAGATACATCGGCTTTGTCAATGCCCGTCTTCTGAGAAATTTCAAGTATAACTTCTGCTTTTGTCACGTCTATCTAATTTATTAGTTATGAAACAATTAGAAACTCTTCTTTTGCTAAAAATCGATTTGCAAATTTAGTAGATTCGGCCAAATCACAAAATTTTTTTCTATAAAAAAGCTTCACCCCTATAAGTAATCAATATGCATTCAAGCCTTTGAAAAACAGATTTTTATCTGGCTTTGACAAAAAGAGAACGTTTGAACTCGGCATAACTTATTTCTCCTGCTTTACCTTTGCTGATAGTTCCTCATTGGGTTTCGGCCTGCATACAACCAGTCAGTGCCTGCACAAAAACGATACCGGACGACCAACGTCCCTGGCAGTAATGAACGCGCAGGCAGCTATTTCAGCTGTTCCAGAAAGTATAGACAAACATCACAGAGGGGAGAAGGAGTACTTATTGGAGGGAAGGGAGATGGCAAAAAAGTGATCGCTCCCTTTGCCAGCCGCGTAATTGCAAAAGGAGCGTATTCACTGTTTAACCTTAAATGCTTTATCAAATAATAACCATAAGTAAAGGTAAAGGATTGAGAAAATCACATTTTTTCGCCCAATGGCTACCTTTTCCCTACACTCTGCCTGTAACCCCAGATTAGCCGCAAATTGGGGGGCTGTATGTCGTTTGGGAGGCTCAGGCTGTTGTTTGGGGGGCAAAGGGTGCAAACGGACAAGGAAGGAGGCAGCGGGCAGCGGAGCCGCTAAGTTTGAGTTGCCGGCAAAGCCGCGAAGGCCTGGCCCTAAAATACGTCTCCCCTTCAGTGAAGGGGAGAGACGCATAATGCTTTATTATGATGAAAAGACTATTTATGCATACGTACTAAGGGCAATAGGGATGTATTAATTAGCCCAACAACAAAAACTAATCGGCGAATGGGGGCTTTGAGCGTACGTACTGCATACCCTGCTTTGGATATGCCGCACACACATGTTAGCTTTCGTTGCAAAAACTTGGCCTAAACATTGAAAAACAGCTATGAAAACGAAAAAACACTGTTTGGCACTGGATTTAAAGGATGATCCGTCCCTCATAGAAGTGTACAAACAATACCATGCTCCGGGCGGCGTATGGCCCGAAGTGCTGGACAGTCTCAGAGATTCGGGCATACAGCACATGGAAATTTATCTGGTGGGAAATCGTTTGTTCATGATAATAGAAGTGGATGAACATTTCAGCTTTGAGCGCAAAGCCCAAATGGATGCTGCCAACCCTCATGTGCAGCGCTGGGAGGAGCTGATGTGGCAGTATCAGCAACCGCTGCCCTGGGCAGAACCCGGCCAGAAGTGGGTACAAATGGAACGGGTATTTAAGTTTGAAGCCTGAGCAAAGGCTCCAACTGCCCCCTTTCTCCTTTAGGGGCAAAAATTATAGCAGAAAACCCTCACAAAAGGCAGGATAAACTTTTATCCTGCTACTTTTCCTGTATTTTTGCATAATTTTTTTGGGGCATCTCCCTCAACATTTGCTATTCGCTGCACATGAAGGGTTCGAAACAACGTATAGTGGTTCGCCTCATTCTTGAACAAAAAAACAAGGTATTGTTGCTGAGACGGCCAAAATCAAAAGGGGGTAACTACAGCCTGGTAGGCGGGCATGTAGAGGATTACGAGTCGTTGATGCAAGCCCTCAAACGAGAAACTTATGAGGAAGCCGGCATAGTCATCAAGCGCAAACACCTGCGCCTGGTGCACCTGGCCCACCGCCAGAAAGGTTACCAGTCGGTTTTGTACGTGTTTTTTGCCTGTAGTAAATGGAAGGGAAAAATTGTCAACCAGGAACCCTCCAAGTGCCTTGCGCTGGAGTGGTTTGCCCTGGACCGCCTGCCCCGGAAAGTATCGCCCACTACCCTTACTGCCCTTCATGCCTACCGCCTGGGCGAGTATTACTCCGACGACAAGTACAAACCCCTGATGCATTCGCATCTGTAAACCAGAAGTATCAGCCATGACCACCTTTCTTTATCAAACCGACAGCTACCTGCGTGCATTTGAAAGTGAAGTACTGGCCACCCACCCGGATTTGGGTGGGCTGCTGCTGAACCAAACGGCTTTTTATCCCGGTGGGGGCGGGCAACCGCACGACCTGGGCGTGCTGCGCCACGAAGGGGGAGAGCTGAAGCTGAAAGGTTTCCGGCGGGAGGCAGGCAAGCTATGGCACCTGGTGGAGGGCCCCCTGCCCCCGACGGGCACGCGCCTGTACTGCGAGCTGGATTGGGAGCGCCGCTACCAGCTCATGCGCACCCACACGGCCATGCACATATTGTGCGGCGTCATCTGGCGCGACTACCAGGCCCTGGTAACCGGCGGCGACATGCAGCCCCTGGCCGGCCGCATGGATTTTGAGTTTGAGCACATGAGCCGCGAACTGGTGAGCGAAATTGAAACTAACATCAATATAGAAGTGCAGGCGGCACGACCCATACGGGTGGCCTTTCTCAGCCGCGAAGAAGCCGACCGCACCCCTGACCTCATCCGCACCAAGATCAACTTGCTGCCCAAACACCTGACCGAAATACGCACCGTGGAAATTGTGGGGCTCGACCTTCAGGCCGACGGCGGCACCCATGTGGCCAACACACGCGAGGTGGGCCGCATCCGCATCGTGGACTATAAAAGCAAAGGCAGACTGAACAAACGCGTGAAGATGGCCCTGGAATGAGGGCCTTTTCAGGAGTTTGTTTGGTAGGGGCCGAGAAATTTGCCGCCGTTATAATGAATTAAGTGATCGGGCATATTCGCTATCCATACTTCTGTTTCCCAGGCTATATCCGATGTGTGGCGCTTAAAAGATCTCATATCGGGAAAAGCAGTAACATACACTTTTCCTGCTTGGCAATTTTCCATCATTGCTTCCAGTTCCATCATCCTTTTGGGAGAAACCGGCCCATGTGAAACAGTTGCTTCAATTAAAAAAAGTCAATTTCGCTTCACATCCCACAACACTACATCTGGTAGTTTAGTGTGAGTTCGGGATATTAAGCCTTGATTATCAATCGTTTATCTTTGATACGAATTTCGCAACTATTCAGCACCCTCAGGGTGAAAAAAAACAATAAAAATTGGTGTAAGTTATTCATTTTCA
>RFHT01000776.1 GCA_003696835.1 Bacteroidota bacterium | reverse complement strand
TTGGTGCCCAGAAAGTTGGGGAAGGCCGGCATGATGGCGTTGCGCAGGGCGCAGGCCACAGGATTCGTAACCGCCAGGCTGCCCGCCCGGCGGTGTGCGGCCTTTACGGCTTTACGGCTGCGCTTGATCCGTACTTTCTGGTAATTTTTCAGGCCGCGGTCCAGCTTTTTGGGGTTGTTGTGAATGGCCCTTGCCAGGGCAATGGCGCTTTCGATGGTCATGCTCACCGATTGTCCCAGATAGGGATAAGCGGGGTGGGCCGCATCGCCGGTGATACACACCCGCCAGTCCTGCCAGTCCCTCAGCGGGGGAATGTCGGCCACTTCTTTTTTCACCCAGGCATCATCGGTTACATGCTGGATGATTTCGGGTATATTGACTTCCCAGCCTTCAAATTCTGCGCTCAGCCATTCCGATATGGATTTGGGCTCCAGGGCGGGTTTGGGCAGGTAAAGGCTGATGCTGGCCTGCAGCTCGCCCTGGGCAGCCAGCACACACAGTTTGTCCGGCCCCCAGTACTCGGTTTGGGGCTGGGTCAGCAATTCGTGATCGGGCTCGGGCAGAAACCCCCTTTCGAGCATGGCGTGGTAAGCTACCCGCCCGTCCTGCCGCACTTCGGTGCGGCCCATCATTTGCAGCCGCACCCGGGAGTTGAGACCATCGGCCCCTATCAGCAGCGCCCCTTCGTGGGTGTCGCCATTGGAGAAGTGGGCTTCCACCGAATCCTCTCCCAGGGTATAAGAGAGCAGGTCTTCGCCCAGGTGAAACATGCTGTCGGGTAATTCGCGTTTGAGGATGCGGTGCAAATCGGTAAAGGCCATGTTCATGGGGGCAAAGTTGGTGGCCTGTATAATGGAGTCCACCGGTATGCTTTTGAGCAGCTTGCCACTTTTCCACTTGATGTTCAGGGCCTTCCAGGGCAGGCCTGAGCCCCGCACAATTTCGGCCAGGCCCACATCCTCCAGGGCCACCAGGGCATTGGCCCCCAGCTGTACGGGATAAGCCGGAACGGGCAGCAGGGGCTCCCGTTCAAATATGTGCACATTGGTAAATTCATAAAACTGCAGAGCCACAGCGGTGGTGATACCTGCCAGGCCACCGCCAATTATCAGGATAGGGTCGTCTTTGGCGATTTTCATAGAGAATTTGTTTGGCCAAAAGTAGGAAAATGTTTTGATTATCCGAAAAATACCGGCTCATCAGGGCCTGTAGCGGTTGTCCTGTTCCCTGAGGTCGGGAATTTGGGGGGTGCCCAGGCGTATGGATTTGATGCGCTGGTTGAAGCGGAATTTCAGGTCCAGGGCCTGCCGGCCATTGGCCCATACTGCGGCGGTATAGGTGCGTATGGCCTCGGTGCCGTCTTCCAGCTCAAAGCTGAGGTGTACCGGCAGGGGCAGCCTGCCAGGGCGGGTAATGCGCAGCTGCACACTTTTGCCCTTTACTTTCACCTCCGATAGGGCCAGGTCAGGATAGCCCTGCAGAAAAAACCAGTCGTTCCAGTACCAGTTGAGGTTTTGGCCGCTGGCGGCGTTCATGGAGAAGAAAAAGTCGTAGGGAATGGGGTGTTTGCCATTCCAGCGGCGCATGTATTCCTGCAGGCTTTGTTTGAATACCTCATCGCCCAGCATGTCGCGCAGAAAGTGATAGGCCAGGGCTGGCTTGGAATAGGCAGCCACACTGTAGGCCTGCCCGCTGAGCTGTATGGAAGGGGTGATGAGGGGGCGCTCCATTTCATGCCCGGCAAAGGGCAGGTAGCGAAACAGGATGATGCTGAGGGGATTGGAGCCGGGCACCAGCCGCTCAATCAGCTCCATGGGCAGGATGCTGGCCCATCCCTCGTCCATCCAGGCGTATTTGCGCTCATTGATGCCCATGTAAAAGGGAAAATAGCTGTGAGCTACCTCGTGATAGGTGAGGTAAATGGAAAATACCCGCCCAAAAGAGGAAGCATCGTTGACCATCATGGGGTACTCCATGCCTCCACCGGCATCTTCGCCGTTGAAGATGGTCATTTTGGGATAAGGATAGGGAATACCGGGAATGTGATGGGAGAGGTCTTCCAGGGCCAGGCGGGCCACATCGGCCACATCGGGGAAGTCGGGGGAGTGGGGTTTGTAGCAAGCGTCCACATACACCCTTCTTTCACCCGGGCCTACCTTGGCGCTGGTAGCATCCCAGAGGTAGTAGTTGGCCGTTCCAAAGGCAAAGTCGGGCACATTGCTGGCGCGGAAGTGCCAGCGGTGCAGGTCCCCGGGCCGGGTGGCGCGCCTTCCCTGCTCATAGTCGGCCTGGGTCATGAGGTGTACAATGCTGTCGGCAGTGTGGGCCAGGCGGTATTTCTCCAGCACGCGTTCATCCAGCACCTCTTCGGCATTTTGCAGCTCCCCCGTGGCCCACACCACCATATCGGCCGGCACGGTAATGGACACGTCAAAATCGGCAAAGTCGTTGTAAAACTCGTGCAGGCCGCCATAGTTGATTTCGTCCCAGCCGTCGATGTCGTCATACACAGCCAGCTGGGGGTACCAGTAGGCCACAAAAAAGGAGTTGCTGCCATAAGTGCCCATGCGGATGTTGGTGCCTTTGGGGATGATAAATTCCCATGCCACCTCCAGCACCATGCTGTCGCCGGGCGCCAGGTTGGAGGAAAGGGGTACGCTCATATTGGTGCCGTCGCGTTCCAGGCGGGGGGAGTTGGGAGGAAAAGTATCCTTACCCGCAATCAGCCGACTGATGTGCACCCCGTCGTGCTCAGCAGCAGGGGCAATGTACTGGTCGCGCTCACTGCCGCGCTTGTACAGGTCCTGGTAGAGGCGCAGCACCAGCCTGCGCAGGCTTTTGGGGCTGTTGTTGAAATAGGTAATGCGGGCTTCGCCCCTCACCAGCCGGCTCAGGGGGTCCAGCTGTACCTGAATCTGGTAGCGGGCCCGGTTCTGGAAGTAGTTGGGCCCGGGCATACCGTCATAGGAACGCGTACCATTGAGGTAGGCTTGCTGAATGTTGAGAGGGACAAAAAGTTCCGTTTGTTGGGCAAGTGCAGACACCAGGGTGCTAAGGAGCAAACAGGAGGTCAGAAGGAGCTTCATCAGGCAGAATTCGTTTACATATAACAGACTCGCCTCAATATAAATTCAAATTTTCAAAAATCCATAATTTGGGGCATTTCTTCCAGTTTACTCCGATCTTTCCTCCTCTTCAGCGGCCAGGTCTATGGTAAGCACATAGGTTCTGCCTTCGGACCCGTCTTCCACCATAAGGGCCACAATTTGTGGGTTGAGCCATACCGTATAATTTTTGAAAAAATGCTGGGTGCGTCTTCTGCCCTCAAATACCTGCACCCTGGGGGTAAAGTCCCAGTGGTCGAGCCTGATTTTGCGATAAAATGTCCGGGGTGGGCTGGTGAGCTTTTCGCCGCTCATTTCGTGGGTGAGCAAATGCAGCTCGCGGCTGTCTTTGTCGAGGTACATGCTGGAAAACATTTCGGAGAAGCCGCTGTAATCGTCCAGGCGCTGCATAAACGGCACAATGAGGGCCCCCACATATTTACCCGCCGCATCAAACTTGTACAAAATCATCTCTTCAATTTTGTAGTTGTTGCCGTACTTCATGGCAGGGGTAATGAAGTTGCTGTTGTGGTAATCGTAGTCATACTTTTGCGTGATCATCCACAAACTGCCGTCGGGCATTTCCAGTATGTCGCGTATCACATAGTTGTCAAAGACCTTGGCCGGCCGCAGGCCGTAGTCTTCGCGCACCTTGGAAGTTTGAACCAGCAGCGTGGAGGAAGTCTCCACCTGCCGGCTTTTGTCAATGAACTGCTCGCGAAAGTCAAAGACGATGAGCTCATAGCGCTGGGTTTGCCAGGTGCGCCGCAGGCGCTGGCGTTTGGCCATGCCCAGGTAGAGGCGCTCGTTGCTGCCCACTATGAGCGGCAGGTGCGTATAGTAAGGTTCTTCTTCGTCCCAGTAATTGATAAAGTCCTCCAGTACCAGCGTTTGCTGCTTTCGCTGGTCGCAGTCGTATTGGATGATGCGCAGACTGTTGGGTTTGTCAAAAATACTCACATATACATTGGCCTCTGCATCCAGCTGGCAGGCAATGGCGTATGACTTGTGGCGGGGCTGCAGCTGGAGGTCGATGCTGTCGCGGTGCAGGGGCTCCAGCATGAGGTTGAAATGAGAAAAGTAGAGTTTGCCCGCCCCCATGATGCGGTAGCCCAGGGTTTCGTCCAGGTAGAGGTAGTCCCAAAAGGAGCGCAGGCGGCCTTTGGGTTTGGCGGGCTCGTAGTGGTAAATGAGGAAGCTCTGGCCGTCGCTGGCCGGGCTGAACAGCAGGTACTCGTTACTTTTTCCCTGGTGCTGGTAGAGGAAATTGTTTTCGTGCATGTTCCCGCTTTGCAGGTTAAAGGTGCGCGCCATTACCCGGTGGGTGCGGTCGCTGTAAAAGTAGCGGTAGGTGAGCATTACAATGGCGGTGTCGTTGGCAAAAGCATGCAAAATCTCCTCTTCGCCCTCCAGCTCAAAGTCCGTGCGCCACTGCTCTTCCAGCAGCAGGTTGTATTTGACGAGTATGCGCTTCTGGAACCCCCCCTTGCTGGGATACCAGATATAGGCAAATTCACCCGCGTTGAGGTGGATGGCCGGCTTGTGCATCAGGTAGGTCAGGTTGCCGTAGTAGCCCCCCGTTTCGTAGGGGTAGCCGTTTACTCCTTCGTCAAATTCGTCCACTTCTACCTGGCTGATAATGGCTTGCCCCCGCAGGCCTGAAAGGCCCCAAAAACACCCCAAAATCAAAATACAGATGGTTTGCCACTTCATAAATATTAAGCTAAATTCATGCTTCAGGTCAATTTTGCGATTTTTGTGCTAATTTGCAATGACATTCTCACTGCAATGCCCTATTATTACCGTACGGCAACACTATATGATTACAGAGGTGGAACGCGCTTCTTTTCCACAGAAAGACCCACGTATTTTCAAGCGTGCTCACTCAACCAGTATGTGTGTCGAATTTTTGCAACTTATGGCCCGCATAATTGTATATTATAATAAACAGTTTTGTTGTATATTTTTTGAGCACACCGTTCTTTACAGCCTGTTTTCCCTTTTGATACATACCTGCACTTTTGTTTTACCAGGTCTTGTGCAAAGTAAACAGCTGTGCATCGCACATGCTGCTTTGCCTGACTCAAAATTCCAACTCTATGAAAAAGTCTGTACTTTTATTTGTTGCCGCATTATTGACCCTTACCGCATGTAAAACCGGGAAAAAAGCATTTCGCCAGGGCGATTATGAAGAAGCTGTTTACAGCGCCATCAATCGCCTGCGGTCGGCCCCCAACAACAAAAAGGCCCTGCAAACCCTCAAAGAGGCCTACCCCATCATGCTGGATTATTACCAGGACCAAATTGAGCAAGCCAAACTCAGCTCCGATCCTCTGCGCTGGGAGCGGGTACTGGACCTCTACGGCGAATTAAACCAGGTGTATGACGAGGTGCAGCGTTCGCCTGCCGCCAAACGCGCCCTGCCGCAGGTGCGCAATTTTTCCAGCGAATACGAGGAGGCCCGCCGCAGGGCGGCCGAAGCCCGCTACGCCCTGGGCGAGCAGGAGCTGGCCAAAGGCCACCGCGAAGCAGCCAAGGCGGCTTATCGGCACTTTGAGCGCTGCCTGCAGCTGCAACCTGGCTTCCGCGATGCCGAGGAAAAAATGTTCGAGGCGCAAGACCTGGCCACCGTCATCGTACAAATTGAGCCCATACCGGTACATTCCCGCGTACTGGAGCTGAGCAATGAGTTCTTCGAAAACCAGATCATCGAATGGGTGCGCTCCTACACCTGGAGTCCCTTTGTGCGCTTCTACTCGGCCAAAGATACCGACGCCCACCTGCGCGAGCCCGACCACATCATCAAAATGAAGTTTGACGACTTCGTGGTAGGCCAGGCCTACGTGAAAGAGCGCGAAGTGCAGCGCGTAAACGACAGCGTGGAGGTGGAAGTAAAGGTGGGCAAAGACTCCACCCGCACCGACTACATTACGGCCAAAGCCACGGTTCACCAGTTTACCAAAGAAATCACCTCTACCGGCCTGCTGGATGTACAAATTATCGATGCCCGCAATGGAGCCGTGATCAGCCAGCGCAAATTTCCCGGCACCTTCATCTGGGTGGACCGCTGGGGATTTTTCAACGGGGACGAGCGCGCCCTGACGGAAGAAGACAAACAGTTTATTCGCAAAAAGCGCGAATCGCCCAACCCGCCGCCCCAGGACCTCTTCATAGAGTTTACGCGTCCCATTTTCAACCAGGTGACCGACTTCATTACCGATTTTTACCGAGATGTTTAGGCTGCATTTTTCCGAATAAGGTTTCCCCATTCCCGGCCCCTGCTTGCACCAAAGCGGGGGCTGCTGGTTTGGGACATTTTCCGTTTATGAGGCATATATTTGTATGCTAAAAAACCCAACACCTGGCTTACCCAGCCGCGCATAAGATGATACAGGTATATCCATCTCCCGAACAGTTTCTGCACGATATGCAGCCTTTGCTGGAAAAGGATGAGGCTGCCACCAGCCTTATATTGGGGCTGAGCATGCAGATGCAGCAGCAGGCCATGCCACACAAGGCCCGGTTTTTCGGCTTGCTGGAAGGCCGGCGAGCAGTGGGCTGTGCCATGCAAACGGCTCCCGACAAAGGCTTGCTGCTGTGGGCCCGCCCGCATAACTATGCCCGTTTTTGTGTGGAGATGCTGCCTTATCTGGTGGAACGGGCACCGCATTTCCCCAAAGTGCTGGGACCCGAGCCCCTGGCAGCCGATTTTGCTACAGCCTATGCCCGCAGCCTGGGCATGAGCAGCTTTATGGAGCTCAACCAGGGGGTGTATCGCCTCGATGAGGTAGCACTACCGCCCGCTGCACCCGGCAGGCTGCGCACTGCGCAGCCCGAAGACCTGCTCACCCTTACCCGCTGGACGCTGGACTTCGCCTGGGAGGCCATGCAGGATGCCCTTCCCCGGCATGAAGCGGAAATCATGGTAGCGGCAAAAATCAGCAGGGGCCAGCTTTATGTGTGGGAAAACGGCCAGCCCGTATGCATGGCCGGCTTTGCGCGCCCCACCCGCAATGGAGTCAGCATACACTACGTATATACCCCTCCGCCTTTCAGAGGCAGGGGGTACGCCAGCAACTGCGTGGCCCTGCTCAGCCAGTACCTGCTGCACGAGCAACACTTCGCCTTTTGCACCCTCTTCACCGATCTCAACAACCCCATTTCCAATCACATCTACCAAAAAATGGGCTATCGCCAAATTGCACATTTCGCCACCTATGCCCTTATGAAAAATGAGCACTGAGCGCAAAAATTACGGCCGTATCGGGAGGCTTGAGGGGTTTTTCACAGGAAACTAGAGGACAATGCCTACTGCTGCCAGCCAGGCTAAGCATACAAAGCCTGCACCCCC
>RFHT01000775.1 GCA_003696835.1 Bacteroidota bacterium | reverse complement strand
GAAAAAAAATGCAAATGATTTATCAATCTGTTTTTTCTACATTTGTAAAGCATAAAGGGATTATTGTTTATGCGATTTTGTTAAACAAGCTGTAAAGAAGGGATTATAGACAAAGGGCTTGTCTAGTGACACACATAATGAGCAGAACCCGGCCGCATGGCCGGGTTTATTGTTTTCTGACCGCTTTTCCCTCTGTAAGCCGCTCCTGGCCAGCAGGCGGCCTGCCGTGCAGCAGCTCGTAAAACAAGGCGTGAATATGGGGGTTGCTACCACTGCCATAGGGCATGAAATAATTGTGTGAGCGACCCACCAGGGCATCGAACCGCAGGTAGGTGGCATTTTCGGCACTTCTTTTCCAGCGACGGCCCAGCTGACCAGTCATAAGGGTGGCAAAGCTGGCGCCTTTGAGGATGTAGTCATTGCGGTTGGTCGTAATGTAAATGGCGCGCTGAAAATGCATGTTCTGTACCCATTTGCGGTGGTTTCGCTGGCGCACAGCGGCCGAGTTGAGCACAACATTGTCAAACAGCCCTGCGGGCAGTTGCCGGCTTTGGCCGCTGTTGATGTATTTCATCAGCAGATAATTGCCCAGGCTGTGGCAAAAAAGGCTGGCTCGCCCACGCTCATGCTGCCGGCGGTATGCTGCAAATTCGGTCAAAAACCGGCCAAACAAGTCCACGGACTTGCGGGCATTTTTGCGGGAGTGGTAGAAATTGCGCAAAATTCCATATTCAGGAATCTTAGAAGGCCAGTCAAAGGCGATTACATCCAGCTCGTAAGTCTCTTCCAGCATGGCACAGCGCCTGATGATGTCGCCAAAGGTTTTGCCGTCGCCATGTACATACACCAGTAAATCGCGCTGCGGATGCCAACTATCCAGCGCCGCCTGCAGGTCTGAAAACAGCTCATACTGCCATTCCCCTCCACGCCTGCAGGCCAGTACATGGTACAGGCTGTCGGTTTCATTGCGGTCATGCCCCCAGCGGAATTGCCCCGAAGCATACTGTTCAACACTCCGGTTGGTGAGGCTCAGCACATGCCGGCTGCAAGCGGCATGTGCCCCCTCCGGCAGGCCCTGAGCCGGCAGCCAGGCCATGCCCATCAGCCACAACAAAATATGCCAGAAACATGCTTTTATCATCTCTTTTCAAACTTTGTTCCTATTGCCTGCTTGTCCTTATATGTTTGCACCAAGATACAGGCTGAAAGTCCCACAAGGGGATGGCAGGCTATGCTGCATCTTGTCCCCTCCCTACTCCCCTTCCAGCTTGTGTTGATCGAGGTAGGCCGCCACGCGCAGGGCCACATTTTCCCGTATATTGACCCAAAACAAATTGATGTCACCAATGTGGTAACGCCTGGACCACCACAGCGGGTGCGGGCGGTTGATCCAGAGGAGGCCATCGTGGTTTTGGGCGCGAATTTTTTGGGGGCGAATGATTTTATAGTTGCGCATCAGCATGCCCCGGTGCAGGCTTTTGGGTGCGGGCTGTTCATCTATGCGCCAGTTGAGGGGGTTGGTGCTCAGGCTCCCCTTGTAGTAGGTTTCGTAGGCGTCGGGATAGGTATTTTCCAAATAAGTATTCCACCCCATCACACAACCCGTTTGCCCGGGCGACTCACAGGGGGGAATGTGGGCAAATGCATCGGGTTTGAAGGCCCAGCCGGGCAGGTAGGCCGCCACCAGGCGGTCTTGCAGCTCCGTGCCGTCAACTTTCTCCTTCAGCAGGTGAATGCCGTGCAGGGCCCCCTGGCTGTGGCCAGCAAGTATGAAGGGCCGGCCATGGTTTTCGTGCTCCAGGTAGTAGGCAAAGGCCGCCTGCACATCGCTGTATGCCAGCTCCAGGGCTTGCTGCTTATACTGCTGGCGCTCCGCACTCTGCCCCCGGAATCCGCTCAGGCTCATCTGCCGGTAGCGGGGCACAAACACCCTGCAGCTGGCGTTGAATACGCTGGGCTGGTGCAAAATGGCGCGATTGTCGGTGGCGGCATTCAGGGCGGCATCGCGTACATCGGCATTCCATTGCTGCCCGCTGTTGAAGGTGGTGGGGTGAATAAAAAATACATCCACGGCGGCCGTGGCCTGGGCCTCAGGCGTTACCCCTTCGGGGGTGCGGTCGGCGGGGTCCTCCTTGTCGGGGTGGGCCGCCCAGTTGCTCAGCTGGCTGTAGTCCGGTGGGGGCGGTACAGGGGATTCTGCAAAGCTGATTTCGGGAAGCAATTTGGGAGAACATCCCCACAGTATGACAACAAACACTAAAAAACAGCTGCGCAACATCATAAGCATCTGGTGTAGTAACATAAAGGTTGACTTTTTTGGCCGGAGCATACTTCCGGGCTTGCGTTTCATTGGGGAAAAGGCGTATTTTCTGAAAAAGATACCTTCTGAAGCCCAATCTGCATGATCGCAGTAGCAAACATACGCAAAGACTTCCCTATTTTAAGCACAAAAAACCATTTGTCCCAACCGCTGGTGTATCTGGACAATGCGGCCAGTGCCCAGAAACCGCAGGTGGTGGTGGACGCCCTCTCCGCCTTTTATACCCGCTATAACGCAAATATACACCGTGGGGTGTACGATATTGCCATGCAGGCGACAAAAGCCTACCAGGCTGCCCGCGAAAAAGTGCGCCAGTTTATCGGGGCGCGGGAGGCCAGGGAATGCATTTTTGTGCGGGGCAGCACCGAGGCCATCAACCTGGTGGCGGGCAGTTTTGTACGCCCCCGGCTGGGCCGGGGCGACAATGTGGTGATTTCGGCCATGGAACACCACGCCAACCTGGTACCCTGGCAGATGCTCTGCCAGCAGGCGGGCGCTGAGTTGCGCATCATTG
>RFHT01000114.1 GCA_003696835.1 Bacteroidota bacterium | reverse complement strand
GGCCTAAGGAGGGGAGTTGAAGGTTCGCAGGCGGCTGCGCCGCCTGCCCCGAAAAAGCTCCCCTCATTTTCAAGGAGGGGCTGGGGGTGGTTAACGCAAGTCATTGAAAATGAACAACTTATAACAATTGTTTTTTTTCACCCTGTGGGTGTTGAATAGTTGCGAAATTCGTATCAAAGATAAACGATTGATAATCACGGCTTAATATCCCGAACTCACGTTTTGTTATGCTTATGTACTTTTTTGCCGAAAAAAATAACCCAAAATCGGCCACGAGCCAAGCGAGGCCTGCGCAAGTCTGTGCGTGCACGCTCGTGGACTCAACCCGCCTGCATCCTACGCAGTCCCATTGATGTAAAGTTATTCGTTTACCCTGTACATAGCTGGCACATGTATATTAGTTTTCTTCTTTTGCAGCTTTTTTGCCTTCCTCAATCTTATTATTCACGATCTGCATGTGTGTTTTTTTCAGATGTTTTCCAGGCGTAGCCGAACCGCTAATCATAAACTCTGCCAGAAGTGGGAGGTGATCAGACCCAATGGACGACAACACCTTGAGCCTGTTTACAAAAACGCTTTCAGCGTGAAAAAGTAGATCAATTGGAAATCTAAATAGCCAAAGGTGAGCAGGAAATGTACTGTAAAACCCTCTATTGATTCTAGCATCTCTCAACTTGGATATCTAGCTGAAAAGCTTTGAGGTCCGCGACCAACAAACATTATTGAAGTCTCCCGCCACTATTACAGGCAGCTCAGTATCAAGGGTTAGCTTCGCAAGTTTCATCAGCTCGGCATCTTTCTGCCTTGCAGTTGGTTTTTCCGTTGGGCTTGGCGGAGGTGGATGAACGCCCCAAAACACAAATTCATTTCCCTCATTATCAATCATTCGCGCTTCAATAGACGGGTGCTCTTTGGAAATTAAGTAATGCACTTCATAATCTTTGATCTCCAATTTAGTGAATAAATGCATCCCATACCTATTGTTCTTGGGAACGGCTATGAAATGTTTAAAATCTGCTTTAATCTCAGCGAGGTTTTGCTCCCAGTTGATATCGGATTCCATAGTCAGAAGGATGTCGGGCTGAATGCTCTTTACCAGCCGAATGAGTTTTTCATAATCCCTGTTTTCCTGCTTGACATTGACGCTGAGCAATACGATGCCATTCCCTGGGGGCTTAGTTTTTTTGTTCAACCTTTTGGGAAAATAGGGTAAAATAATCAGTAAGTGATAAATGATGGCAGCCAACAACATGAGCATGCCCATCACTTCCCAAAAGCCCCAAGGCCTGATTAAGAAAGTTCCAACTAACAATAATAGCAATAGAAGAGCTAATAGTTGAAGTCTGATGAATTCAAAGACTCTGAAAATCCAATGGGAAGAATTAGCAAGCGGGAAAAAGCTTACAATTGAACAAACAAAAACCGATATCATCCAAATTATACCCCAGTTAATCATGTGTTGCCGGTATGAAGCCGTTGGCATGAGCCACCTCAAATAGCATGGCTACTCAGTAGCAAGATAAGCAAATGGGGCATATTTGCCAGGAGAAGTTTGTGCATCTTGCAGTTTGCATGAATTCAGGATCGCTCAAAAAATAACGAGTAAATATGGCAAATGAACAAGCTCCGCGCTGGTTCGAAAGGGCATTTGCCACCGATTGGCTTTTGTCTTGCTGCCTGTTGTCGGCCTGGGTATGCATATTTTTTCTTTTCAGGGTTTGGCCGGTTACCTGTAAGAGCCTGATTGGCCGGTTACCTGTAAGAGCCTGAATAGCTGTACCTGACAACAAGATAGGAAAATCTTTGGCCTGTAACAAAGGTCATGAGCATCGGCTGCTGCCCGATGGGCATCCTCCAGCCGAGCAGCTAAGGTGGCCCAAATAATATACCGTCGGTTCATTAAATCAATCGCAAATTGTAAACAAGCATCAATGTCCTCAGCCTCCAATCTTTTTTAATGGACGTGGAAGGTTTTCGTCAAGCAGCACTTTTTTCATAGGGAGGGATATTGAAGGTCATAACATGCTCTGCGAACTCTAACAACTGCTCTACCTGCTCTTTTCTGACAGATGGAAAGTCATTCAAAAACGCTTCTATGGTATCGCCCCCTTTCAAATAATCAAACAGAATCTTTATGGGCACTCTTGTTCCAGCGAAAACAGGTGTACCGCTTTGAATTTCAGGAGATATCGTAATAATGTCTGCAATCATGATTCCATACGTTTTCAACTGCTATCCAAGCTAAATTACTGTTTTTTGTGTTTAATATCTACCTTTTCTGTTTGTTTTATAAAAAATTGATCGCGTTTTTCCTCCCCCCATCGGTCGGCTGCTGCCAGCCAGGCATCCTCCAGCCGAGCAGCTAAGGTGGCCCATGCCCGGGATAAAGGCAGCTGCGCTCCGGGGAAGTGCCTGGGGTGCTCAACGGTTAGCTGCTGGCTTTTTTCCGATGATGAATAAATAATCCCCCTCATCATTTTCATACGATTTAATAATTTCATGCACGCTTCCGCTGTCCATATCTTTTCTCAATTCGGCCAGCCCCTGCTCCACTTCCTCACGATTTGCCAGGGAGGAGAAAGAAGAAATGCCGTGTCTGATCTGCTCATTAAAATACAATTCGGGATTTTGCTTTCCACAATATAAAAACTGGTCTTGTAAATCGGGGGTTACAAGGTATTTTTCGGTTGTTAAAAACTCAATTCCCCCCTCCTTCATGGCAGCTTTCACCTTGTTCAAGCCCGGCATTTGAATGATGGAATCCCGCATCATTTTGGGAAAATAATGATTTAACCAATAGCCTTTCATCTGTTTGGGGGTTGAGGTGAAAATCACAATTTTTCCATTTGGTTTCAAAACTCTACAAAGCTCTGAAAACCCTCTATTCAAATCCTTCCAATGGTGAATAGTTAGGCTTCCCACCACCCCATCAACCGCATGATCCGGCAATTCAATTGCTTCTGCTGAGCCTATTCTCCAATCAATATGGGCATTATTGCGCCTTGCTTGATTAAGCATTTGAGCCGAAGGGTCAATCCCCATAAACTGAAATCCTCTTTTTTGAAACTCACTCGTATAATTCCCTGTACCACACCCAATATCTAAATAGCGACCTGCTTTTGTTGGGCTTAGATGTTTAATGAGTTGGGCCGTCAGAAATGGGTCAGCCTTTCTGGTTAAATCATAGCCTATGCCTATTTGATCGTATTTTTCAGCCATGATTAATGTCTTGATCTAATCTGCTCAGGTCTTTAAGGCCTTGCATTTTGGGCATCGCTGTATCTATAAATGCCAAAGCCTTTTAGGTTCAGGAATTCCTTATGGAGGATGTCTGTGCTTGCCTGGTATTCAGCACTCCATTCCACAAATGCATGTTCGAATTCCTTGTTCATGCCTGTGGTGGCAAAATAATCCCAGATTTCCGGGGAGGCGGACGCTTGATAGACGTTAAACAGAATCACGATATTCACTTGTTTGTTGAGCTCCATGCCTGCCTGTGCCAGCAAATTCAATTTATTGACAATCGAATTTTCCGCCGTAGAGCCCGACAAATGCCAGGCATTGGTATGGTAGTTGGTCAGGAAAATCTCGTCGTGGTGCATCACCAGTTCTTTGGCAATGGCTAAACTGGGGGGCATGCCGGGGTCTTTGATTTTCCCGATGTAAAATTGACGGGTAATGCCTGCATTGAGGGGCGCAACCTGGCCCGGGGGAGGGGTAAATTTCAACTCGTTCACTTTGTTTATCCAGGGGGCGTAGTCATCGGCGAAGTTCATGCTGCCGTTCCAAAACTCAATTTCGCTGACAATGCCGTCGGGCCGGCCGTCTTTCCTTCCATCATGGTATTCCTCAATCTCGGTAAAGGAATCTCCATATCCGGCCGAAACAAAAGACACCCTGACATAGGGAAGCTGGTCATGTGCTTTGTTCACAAAAGCATGCAGCTCATTGTCCAGCCCATCTGCCAGGGCCGCACCAATGTTGTAGAGGTAGATGTCGGTAAAATCATGTTCATCCACCCAGGCCAGCAGATTATCTTCCAGGGTGGCATTGCCCAATATCCCTGCCTGATAAAAATCGTTGATGTACACGCCTCTGTGTTCAGCCAACAGCCCCACAGAAATCGTGTTGTCGTCGTCGTCGCAGGCGCAGAAGAGAATAAGGCTGAGGAAAAGGGAGATGGCGTATTTCAAATTGTTCATGTTATGGGGTGATCTGGTGTTCAACGCAGGGACATTTCCGTTAAGGTAAGGAAAAAAGCCCTGGCCCGCAGGACAAAACCCCACAAATCCATACCAAGTAGCGCATTCCGTTTACTTTCCTGCATGAGGGAGGTGATCATTTTTGAGGAAATAGCCTTCATTGGACACAGCCGCATCGCTTACGTAGATACTGGCTTCTTTAAACCAAACCTCAGCGTAGTTGCCGGTTTCATATTGTTTTTGAATATCACCGCCATAGGTTTCAGCCCCCGAACACCAGTTTTTGTTTACTTCCGGAGATTTCCCATTCGTTTGATTATAGGCCCCCAGCTTAAAAAAAAGCCCCTCCTCTGCATAGGCATTTTCCCGCTCCACTCCGTCCTGACCAATTGGCACAAAAAGCGTCTGGGTTTGCTGAGGAATATCAGCAGGCTTTGTATAGGCAGATTTGATCAGGCTTTTGGTAAAGGTTTTGGTCTCATGTCCTTCGCTGGTAAAGGTCAGGTACATGATGCCATCTCTGACCTCGATTTCATAATGAAATGTTTCCCCCAATGCGATCCCCTCTTCGGGTTCTTCCGGGTAGCTGTCTGCCGCGGTACCCACCACCGAAAAGTCATATCCCCAGACTGCTGTGGAATAATCCCACCTACGCGAATTATCCTCCCCGGCAGTATTGATTTCATAATGCCAGAATACCGAGCCCTTTTCATGACCGGGAAATTTCTTGTAGAAAATTTTAAGGGGTTCATTCTCATGCCCATCGGCACTGTGAATCTGCCCCACGACTACGGAGTAGGAAGCCGCTACCCGGGCATCGCCCGTAGTGGATACCTGCATGACTTTGAGGGTAGCGCTCAATTTGGCCTCCGTCATAGGCGACCATTTTTTCAATTGCGCCAATTCGGTGCGGGTATTGTTGGAGGTGCCATGTGTAGCGCCAGCATTGGGTGTTTTGAACACGACCCAATCTCCTTCTGCATCTGTTGCGGTATAGAAATAATCTTTATGCTCAAATTGAAGGGCTTGCCCTACATTGGACCCATCTCCCAATATCAAATTCCAATGATGAAAAAAGGGGATTACCTCACTTGCGTAAAGGGTCTTTGGCTGTTCGCTTTCACCCGCTTGGTTGGCAGAATGGGAACAGCTATTTTGGATCAGCAAAATACTCAGGAAGAAAAGCGATGATTGGAGTGTGATACTTTTCATGTTTATATGGCGCTAAGTACAAGTAGGTTTTGGCTGAAGAACATCCGCGTATGGAGGCTTCTATCCCATAAAGATAAGGAAAAAGTGGTGATTTACAGGAACACCTTGCTTGCCCACTCCAGTAGGTTTTAAGATATGTTTTGGAAAGGTGGCTCCGGAGAGGCTGAGGATTTGGGGGGTAAAGAAGCAGGGGTATTTCAGCCCCCCTCTTGCTGGCTGCCTCGCCTTCGGGCCGCTGGCCTGGCCGTCTGCACCTTGTTGGAGGAGCTTGGTTGTTTACTCACAGACGGCAGCCGGGATTTTTCTTCAATCGCTGCACAACGTTAAGCTCCCCCACCCTCGTAGAGGATGCCAATTGAAAATCAGCTTGAAGATAGACAAATAGAGGAAAACTTACCAGTGTTAGCGGGAATTTTGACCAGATCATATTATCTGTTGAACTGATGTTGTTCATCGGGCAAAAGGGAATGGTTCCACGCTGCGGATAACAACTGATATGTTGAGGGCTTATGGGGGCGGAATAGGGCAGCCTCTCAGTGGTAACGTTTTGGATTAATGGAAACACCCGCAGAAGCCCACATTGCATATAGTTTTCGTTGTGGCTAGTTTTTATTTTTAATTATTTTAACAATTCTATTATT
>RFHT01000113.1 GCA_003696835.1 Bacteroidota bacterium | reverse complement strand
CCCGCCCGCACAACCAGTCAATTACGGCTTTGGGCGCCAGCGACTCGTTGTCGCCACCTACGGTGGGAGCTCCCTGCGACAAGCCCGTACCTGGAGAGGAAGAGTGTACCACAATAAACCCACGGGGCACCCAGGTATCCAGGTAGGAGTTGGAGATGACCGGCCGCCGTATGCGCGGCTTTACTTCAGGGTGGTAGCGGGGAGTAGCGGGCAACTCACCCAGCTCGTGGCGCACCTCCCAGAAAAGCCCCTTCGGAAAGCCGGATGTGCCGGCAAAATAGGGACTGGTAATGTAAATAATGGGCAGTTTCAGACCCTCGGTTTCGGTTTGAGGTGGGCGGGTCACGCTCACGTGCATGCGGTCGGCTTTGCCGTCGCCGTCGGTATCAAACTCAGTCTCTACCCAAAGCTCGTGTTGTATCCACTGTGCTTTATCGGCAAAAGCCGGTACCACCTGGGCTTCGCCATCTGTAAAGACAGGTAGGGTGGGGGAAGGCACCTCTTGTGCTTGCAGGGGAAGAGCAGCTACAAGCAGCAGGCTGAGGGCTGCCATAGGGAGGAAATGGAATGGCTTGTTCATGCGCTTGCTTTATTGGCAAGATAGCAACACACAGCCAAAAGATGCAAACGCGGCCACAGCAGGCCGCTGTTCATTGAGAGAGAGGAAGAGGGGAGCAGGATTACTTGATGCCCTGTATGCGCTCGTAGTCTTTGGCCTCCGACATCTCCACCCGCACCCCATCTATGTAGGGCACAATGGTGGTTTCCTTTTTCATGCCCAGCGACTTGAGCTCCTGTTGAAACTGCTTCGCCTGCTCTTCCGTGCGGAAATTGCCCACTACGTAGTCGTTGAAATTGCGTGCTGCCTGCTTGGAGGGAGAGGCATCGGCAAACTGTATGCGATACACCAGCCCCGACTTGATGCCCAGGTCGGTTACCTGCTGGCGTGCCATAGAGGCCTTTTCGAGCTGGGCGTTTTGGCGTATGAGCTGGCGCAATTCATTTTCCAGCCTCACAATGACCTGCTGCAGGCTATCTACCTCCTCCCAGTAGGCCATGTCTCCCCCCGAGCCCGAAAGCTCCAGCCGCTTGTTGGCTTGCTTCCAGTAATTGATGGAGTCTTTGTAGGCTTGTATTTCCGCTTTGAGGGAAAGCGGGTCTTTGGTGTATTTTTTTGCCCTGGATTGCCAGGCTTTCTGGTCTTCTTTGGCAGGCGTTTGTGCCATGAGCACACCTCCCAGACAGCATATCAGCCAAATAAATTGTGCAAGGTGAAGCAGAGATGCCCGTTGTTTTCTCACAATTTTCCGCACTTTATAGGAAATATAATATAGTTCAGAATTAGAATTTTATCAAACCATTCTAAAACAAGCAAAAAAAATTCCAAATTAAAAACGAAAATTATCTCCTATCATTGCTTAAGGTGCACGAATTTTTATGCATGCAGGCCAAAGCCCGCCTAAATGGTAAAAAATGCCACATCAACCGGGAAATAGCGACCAAATAATGGGTTGTCTTATGGACTAGATGTGGGAAGGGTAGGGGGAGAAAAATAGTTTTGCTATTTTTGTGTAGAATTCAAGTTAACCCAAAATTTATGCAAACAATGAAATTCAACCTTTTTTGGCTTTGTATTGCAGGGCTGCTGTTGCCCTTGAGCCTTCAGGCCCAGCTGGAAATGCCAGCAGCCAGCCCTTTTTGTAAGATTGAGCAAAAGGTAGGACTCACCGATGTGAGCATTGCCTATTCCCGGCCCAGCATGAACGGGCGCAAGATCATGGGAGCACTGGTGCCCTATGGCGAAATGTGGCGCACAGGCGCCAATGCCTCCACCAAGCTGAGCTTCAGCGACGATGTAAAGCTCAACGGCCATGAGGTACCTGCCGGTACTTACGCCCTTTATACCATTCCCGGCGAAAGTGAGTGGACCATTATCCTGCACAAAAACACCAACCACTGGGGCACCGGAGGCGCCAACTACAAGCAGGAGGAAGACCTGCTTCGCTTCCAGGTCATAGCCGAAACCCTGCCCGTTACCATGGAAACCTTTACCATTGAAATTGGCGACCTGAAAACGGAGTCGGCCAAAATATGGCTGCTGTGGGAACGCACCGGGGTGCCCATCGACCTGCAGGTAGAGGTGGATAAGCGCGTGATGGCCCAGATCGACCGCATACTGAATGGCCCTACGGCCGGCACCTACTACCAGATGGCCAACTACTACTACACCCAGCAAAAAGACGACAAGCAGGCCCTGGAGTGGGTAAACAAAGCCATTGAAGGCGGAGACCGCTATTGGGTATGGACCCTCAAGGCCCGTTTGCACGCGCGCCTGGGCGATTATGAGAACGCCATTGCTGCCTCACAAAAAGCCATGCAACTGGCCGAAGGCAACAACCCCGACTACGTGCGCATCAATAAGGAGCTGATTGCGCAGTGGAAGGAAGAGCAGGATTGAGGGAGCAGGTAAAGAAAAGATAAATGTGATGACAGGCAGCTTCGGCTGCCTGTCAATTTTTTTGGCTGGTGGCAGCCTGGGCCTCTTGGGCGAGCAGCTCAAGCTCGTGCGACTCAAACACCACTTGTTGCTGCGGATACCGGGCGAGGTACTGCATGGCCAGGGCCACGGTTTTGCCCGCTATGCCTCTGTACTTTTTCAACGGCCCCTGCATAAAAGGGCTGAGCAGGGTATTGAGGGTTTTGCCGATGTCTTCGCCCAGCCGCTTTTCAGAACGCTGGCCCAGCAGCAGGGAAGGGCGCAGTATGGATATTTGCTCAAAGGGGTAGAGTTGAATGCCCCTTTCCATTTCGCCTTTTACGCGGGAATAGAAAAAAAAGGAATTGGGGTTGGCCCCCACAGAGGATACGACCAGGTATTTGCTCACCTGGTTTTGGCTGGCCATTTCGGCCAGCAGCATGGGGTAGTGGTAGTCCACTTCGCGGAAAGCCGCCCGCGAGCCGGCTTTCTTCATGGTGGTGCCCAGGCAACAAAACAAATGGTCGCCCCGGATGAGGTTTTTGTATTTTTCCAGTTTGGAAAAATCGATGAGGTGTAGCTTGAGTTTGGGGTGACGCACGGGGATTTCCCGCCGCGTAAATACATGCACCAGGGAATAATCGTCATCTTCGAGCAGCAATTGGAGCAATTCGCCTCCTACCAGACCAGTAGCGCCAAACAGCAATGCAGTTTTTCCAGACATGTACGCAATCACTTTATACCAGCGCCAAAGGTAAGAAGAAAGTATTGATTTACAGGGAAAAGTAGAATTTCTTTTGTGGAAATACTTAAAAATGCGAACTAAGTATTAGAAAAAAAATAAAAAAAAGGGCGTTTTGATCTTCTTTTTTTAATATTGTGCCACAATTATTGATAATTAGCTAGTTCTAAACCCAATCACTCATGCAGGTAATGAAATTTGGCGGTGCATCTGTAAAGGATGCTGAGGCCATACGCAATGTGGCCAACATCATGGTGCAGCATGCCACCGAGCCAGGTCTGACGGTGATATCGGCAGCCGACAAAACCACCAACCACCTCGAAAAACTGGCCTATCTGGCCAGAGACGGCAAAGAGGCCGAAGCCCTGGAGCAGTTTGAGCGCATCAAACGCTTCCACCACGGCCTCATCAGTGATTTATTTGAAAACGGAGCGGCAGAGGTGTATGCACAGGTGGATGGCTTTTTCGAGGAAGTAGAACGCATTGTGCAGGGCATCCTCTTGCTGGAGGAGTTTCCCGCACGTACCTACGACCGCATTGTCTCTTATGGCGAGCTGCTCTCTACCAGCATCATTGCCCAGTACCTTCGCCAAAGGGGGGAAGATTGTATTTGGCTGGACGCCAGAACCTGCATCAAAACCGACGCCAGCTATGCACAGGCCAATGTCATCTGGTCGGTTACTTCCAACCTCATAGAAAAGCAGGTACAACCCCTGCTGAAGACGGGCCGCATCCTCATTACGCAGGGCTTTATTGGCTCTACCATTTCTGGCAAAACCACTACCCTGGGCCGGGAAGGCTCCGACTACACTGCCTCTATTTTTGCCCACTGCCTGGATGCCCGAAGGCTGATGGTGTGGAAGGATGTGCCCGGTATCCTCAATGCCGACCCGCGAATACGGGAAAAAACCATCAAAATCGACAACTTGTCTTATGAAGAGGCCGTGGAAATGACCTTTTACGGGGCCTCGGTCATTCACCCCAAAACCATCAAACCCCTCTACAACAAGCACATTCCCCTCTATGTAAAGTGCTTCAAAGATGTTAGCCTGGAGGGTACCTGCATTTCCGACCAAACCAATGCCGAGCTCGTCACTTCTTACATCGTCAAAAAGGAGCAGGTATTTGCCCGCATCAAGCCGCGCGATTTTTCTTTCATGAACGAGCAACTGATGGAGGTGGTGTTTAATCACATTTACAAAACGGGCGTGAAAGTCAACCTGGTGCACAACTCGGCCATTTCCCTGCTGCTGTGTATGGATGACATACCGGCCCGTATCAAGGCCTTTGAATCTCTGCTGCTGGATCGGTTCAGTGTGGATATGCAGCAAGGGCTCAAGCTCTACACCATGATTAATTTCACCATCAAGGACCTCAAGCAGGCCGAAGGCGCCCGAATGATACAGCAGCACGACAACAAGCTATTTATCGTAAAGGAGTAAAGAAAAGAGTCCCACTAATTGACGGATGACTTTTGCGGCTCAGCTTCCGAAACAGACTTTGACCCAGCTGACCACTGGGTGCTTCTTCGTGGCTAAACAGCCCCTGCCAGCTCAACCCGGCATGGCACTCACCTGCTGTACGAATTTGCCTTCGAGGTCAAACATCTGCACCTCATCGCCCAGGCGAATAAAGATGTAGTCGCCAAATTGTTGGATTTCGTCAAACTCCGCCGGCAGCAGAATTTCGCCCGAATGATGGATCAGGCCAAACTTGCGGCCTCTTTTGCCGGGAACATGAGGGCTGAAGCTGGCCAGTTTGTCGCCCAGCAGTATCACTTCGGG
>RFHT01000774.1 GCA_003696835.1 Bacteroidota bacterium | reverse complement strand
GATACAACAATTATACACAAAGTGCGTACTTATTATGACATTTATTTGTCAATAAGTATTTTTTCACCTTATAATCCCTTACATTATGGCATTAGCATTTAGAACTGTGTCCATAGCCATTCCTTCTGGCACCGGACGGCGAAGCATCAACCGGAGTGTGACCTTTCCCAGGCCCGTACGTACCGCCAATGTGGTATTGAACGGCTTTAAGCTGGACTATGTGAGCACCGACCACCACATCAACATTGTGGAGGCCGACACCGACCTGCGGTCCATATCGGGCAACACCGTCACCATTCGCTTTGAGTGTAACTACGCCGACAAGAATTTCGACGACGCATACCGGGGGTATGTAACGGCTCTGGTAATTGCAGACCTCACCTGAGGCGAGTATGCACAATGGAAGTTTCCCAATCAACACACTTTATCAAAACCGACATGGAACAATTAAGCAAAGCGGGCAAAAAGGCCCGCAAGT
Organism: Bacteroidota bacterium; assembly: GCA_003696835.1. Taxonomy (GTDB): domain Bacteria; phylum Bacteroidota; class Bacteroidia; order J057; family J057; genus J057. The sequence continues at coordinate 3,139 of RFHT01000774.1, read as the reverse complement.
CAAAATTTTTCAATGAGTCAAAGGTAGATGCGGAGGCGCACCGCCACTGGGATTTCCCTCCGGCATTTCCTCCGCTGCCCGGTGAGCATGGCCTGCCGGAGGCCCTTCCCGAAAACCCGGGCGAAGTGGCCATAGAGTCTATCTGCGGTGGGCTGGACGAGTCGCAGCCGGTGGAGCAGTACGACGGCACCCTGGGGGTGAGTCAGGCCTTTGTGAGCGCACACCAGGCAGCTGTGGGCCAGCTTCAGTGGAACGACAACCTGGCCAGCCTGTACACCAATCCCGGCAATGTGAACAATGTGCGCTGGTGCTCCGGCACGCTGATTTCGCGCAACCTGTTTTTGACGGCAGGCCACTGTTTTGACCAAACGGGAGGCGGCTGGCAAAGGCCGCGCATTGATGGCACCGATACCATTATTTCACCGGAGGAAATTGCCAAAAACATGCACGTGAATTTCAACTACCAGGTGGACCCCGACGGCAACCTGCGCACGGAGCAGTCCTTTGCCATCCTGGAGCTGGTGGAGTACCGCCTGGGCGGGCTGGACTACGCCATTGTGCGGCTGGCCGGCAATCCGGGCGACGTGTACGGCTGGGAGGAAATTTCGGCCCAGGATGCCGAGCCGGGCGATATGCTGTGCATCATCCAGCACCCGGCCGGGCTGCCCAAGCGTATAGAAGCCGGGCCGGCCTTCCACCTGCACGACAGCCGCATTGGCTACGATTCCATCGACACCCTGGGCGGCAGCTCCGGCTCGGGCATACTGAGTGCCCAGGACGGCCGCATCGTGGGGGTACACACCCACGGCGGCTGCGACCAGCCTGTTCCCGGCCACAACCACGGCCAGCGCATCTCGGCCCTCATTGGGGTATCCCCCATTTTGCTGAGCCTGCGCCAGCCCCACCCCCTGGCCTTTCGTACCCGCTCGGTACAAATTCCTGCCGGCACCGGCCGCAGGCGCATTGAAGGCAGTGTATCCTTTGATTCTCCGGTGCGCCAGGCAGGCGTGGCGCTCAATGGCTACAAACTCGATTTTGTCAACAGCGACCACCACCTCAATGTCATTGAGGTGGACACCGACATGGTATCCATCAGTGGAAATACCGTGCGCTTTCGGGTGGAATGCCAGTATGCCGACAAGAACTTCGACGATCCCTATCGTGGCTATGTGACCGCCACGGTCATAGCCGAGGTGGAATAAGGCTTGCTTGTTGGATGAGGAAAGCCCCTGCACCGGCGTGCAGGGGCTGTTTTTTTGTCTTATTCCAGTATTACCCGTTCACTTTTGGGGTATTTTACTTCATAGCCCAGGAGTAATTCTATTTGCTGCTGGGGCGCCAATTCCAGCTCCCAGAAGACTTCTCCGGATTGTTCATCCATCTTGCCGCCCGAAAGCGCTGAAGGCGTTACCACAATATCGTTGATGACAGCCAGGGGGAGCTGGTCGTAAAGCCTCAGTTTGATGGGCTGCGATTTTTTATTGCGAATCAACATGCGGAATCTCCGGCTTTCAATGAGCTTGTTGCCCATGATTTTGCGGCGGGTAAAGTCCGTTATTTTTTCCCGCCCGATGAGGATGCTTTTGTCGCGCCCCAGCGAGAGCTGGAGGGTGTCATTCAGCGAGCCTGCATCCAGTATGGTTCTACCCACATAAGCATCCTCAAAGTACAGGTTGGCTTCTCCCTGAAGCAGGTTATAGGACTCCCATTGGGGAATGTTTGCCATCAGGAAGGCATCCTTATCCAGTTTTGGAACTGCATAATAGATATAGTCGGCCGCTACTTCATAGGTGCGCAGGTTGATGGAGCGTTTTTCTCCTTCTGATTTGATGGAATAGGGGGCATCTAACTCAAATTCGACAGTCGTCTGGTTTTCAATGGTCGTGGTCGTAATGTCAGCGGCTGGCTGTTTCCGGCGGCGTTTTGCTCTCAGCTCCAACCCGGCTACAAGTCCACGCGTTGTTACCACTTCGCTCAGGTTCAACTCCTGAGGTTGGAGCCGGGTGCTCAGGTTCTCCGCCGTAATGGGGAGTTCTGTGGTTTCATATCCCACGTACGAAATGAGCAGTTGGCTCGCATCATTGGGGAGGGTGAGGGTGAAGTTGCCCGCTTCATCTGCAAAAGTCCCTACCGTAGTTCCCTCCACCATCACAGCTGCCCCCGCCAAGGGGTCCCCATTTTCATCCAGCACCTTGCCCGATACAATTTGCACGCCAATGGCAAGGGGTTTCTGGGGGGCAGGCTTGAAGCGGGTGTTGCGGGTATAATTGAGGTACCAGGTTTCAAGCTCGGGGGCAAGTCCGCTTTGATTAGGAGTTGCATTTGAAAATTTGAGTTTCACATTTTCCCAATCTACTCCTGTATGCTGATATACTTCTGCCTTATACGTCAATTGCAGGGGTTGCTCAATGCTCGTCACCCGTACATCATAAGACGGATACCAGCCTGCATTGCCCACCATATAGCTGATGGTAAGGGTGCCTCGTACAGCAGCGGCAGCATCCACCCTAATCTCGATTTCGCCTGAAGGTAAGTCTTTTTCTCCCTGAACCCCTGCAAGTTCTTGCTTCAGCCGGGTTTTCTGTTCATTGATTTCTTCCATCTCAAGTTTGATGCGCACTTCCTCCGACTTGATGGCAGTCAAAGCCTGATCGTAAAATTGTACAGCCTGCCCGATCTGGTCCAGGGAAGTACCCGCTTCTGCCCTGCCCAGTCGTTTATTTTTATCCAGCAGGCTTTGCTTTTCGGCCAGCACCTCTAGCCGGCTCTGGCGGGTGAGCAGTTCTACCTCCCATGCTTTTAATTGCTTGTTCAGGCTGTCTATGCGCGCATCTTTTTTGAGTTGGCTGAGGTGATTGAGCTGGTGGTTGACCGACAAAACCGTGAACTCCCCTTCTGCTTTTACCCGTATGCTTTTGCTGTCCATAAAAGGAGAAAGCGCACGCATTTTCAGCAGGGATTTCCCCGGTGGAATGTCCACTGATCCCGTACGGCTTATAAGTCCTCCTTGTAGGAAAACAGTTACGTTCGAAATGGTGGTTTTCAATTCGCGTTCTGCCACGCTTTGCGCAAAGGCCTGTTGCAGCAGCAACATGGCCAGAAGTGTAAGGTATTTCATAGGGTCTTTTTCTCATAAGAG
>RFHT01000112.1 GCA_003696835.1 Bacteroidota bacterium | reverse complement strand
GAAAAACCCGATTTCGTTCACATTCAGGGCAATGAAGCGCCGGTGCCCATTGACATTCACTGGGTGAGTGTGGAGAGCGATTCCGAAATAAAATTGATGTACAAAGGCTACAGTGGAATTGATTTTGCTGCTTATCACATTTACAGGGAAACTCCCACCGGTTCTGGCAATTGGCAAGCCATTTCCCGGACTGAATTTGTGGACGACACCCTGTTTATTGACCAAAACCTCAATACCCGGCAAAATAGTTATTGCTATAAAGTAACCGTAGTGAACCAATGTGGAGAAGAATCTCTGCTTGCTGCCTCCCCCAGACATTGTAGTATAGAGCTACAAGCCACCGCCGAACCAGACCGCAATTTGCTGGCCTGGAACAACTATGTCGGCTGGCAGGTGGCTGCGTATGAACTTTACCGCGTGCAATCCTACAGCAAGGCCAACGTACAGTTGCTGGCCACCGTGCCGGGATTTGTGCAGAGCTACATTGATTCCAGCGCCATTTGTGTCAACAATTACCACTATCGCATCAAGGCCATTGGGCTGGAGGAGGGGCAGGTGTCCTGGAGCGATACCACTACGGCCGTCAGCAGCCAGAGCCAGCCGGTGGAGCCCAGCGAAATTTTCCGGGTAACGGTGGTGGACAACCGGGCCATACAGCTGGAGTGGCTGCCCTTTGACGACCGGGAGGCAGAGGTGATCTACATTGAGAAAAAATCCAACAAGGAAAACAGCTGGTCCATAGCCGGCAAGGTAAGCCCGGGCACCCTCAGCTTTACCGATACGCTGGTAGATGTTTCGCGGGAAGCCTATTCCTATCGCCTGCATGCAGTGGACAGTTGCGGAGGTTCATACCCCTACAGCAATGTAGCAGCTTCCATTTTGCTGGACCTCAAACCCATTACGGGCGGCTCGGAACTGTTCTGGACGGCCTACCAGGGCTGGGAATTGGGGGTGTCCCGCTACGAAATCGAGATTTTTGACGAAACCCTGGGAATTTGGAAGATTCTGGCCGTGGTGCAGGGGGGCGACACCCTCTACACCGACGATTCCATGGCCCTGAACCAGGCCAATATGTGCTACCGCATCCGGGCCTATGAGCAGGGCGGCAACAATGCCAGCAGCCTCTCCAATGAGGTGTGCCGCCCCGTGGTGCCGGACTTGTATGCACCCAATGCCTTTACCCCCAATCTGGACAATATCAACGACGAATTTTACCTCGAAGGGCTGTATATCACCGAGTTTCACCTGCGCATTTTCAACCAGTGGGGACAACTGGTGTTTGAAAGTCGCAACTTGGAAGAAGCCTGGGACGGCACCTTCAACGGGCGTGCAGTGCCCGAAGGGGTATATGTGTATGTGGCCCGTGGAAAGGGCTTTCACGACATCCCCTTTGAAATAGCAGGCACTGTGAGCCTGATTCGCTAACTATTACCTGAAATTATGACACATGTTAACTGCTTGATCCGTTCTTTGCTCGTAACCTGCCTGATCGCCTGCCTGGGGCTGAATGCGCCTTTATTGGGGCAGCAAAATGAAAAAGAGCCCACCCGCAAAGAGCGGGTGAAGAAAAAGAAAAAAGAGAAAAAGCCGAAAAAGTCTAACAAACAGACCGCTCCCTCCCAGGCCGAAAGCGGCAACAAAAGTGTGCTCACCCAAAAAGAAGAAGCAGCCTTCTGGAAGCAAAAGGCTGCCCGCTACGTCAAAGACCCTCTGAACCTGAAGCGCGAAATAGAAATCTTGCAGGAAGAGGTGCTGACCTTAAAGCAAGCCAATGAAAGCATGGAGTCCCAGTCGGATGACCAGCGCATGATGGAGTACGATAGCCTGCTTTCGGCGCTGGAAATGCAGGAGAAACAGTTGAAACTGTGGCGCCAAAAAAATGCCGAGCTGGCCAGGGCCACCGAGGCCAAGTCCAAAGCTGCTGAGTCCGGCCTGAAACAGGGCCTGATTTTCCGGCTGAAAATGGAGTCGGATGCTGGTCCACGGGCGTTCCTCTTTGGCGAGTTTCGCACCGAAGAAGGGGCTGAGCAGTTTCGCAAGCAAATGCTGCGCATTGGCCTCAGAGGCCAGATGCAGATTGTGCCCTTTATGGATGGACGGGAAATGAGCCCGCAGGAACTCAAGGGGTATTTGAGCAGTAACCCATGAGGGGGAAACAGCAAAGGAGCCTGCAGCTTCTGATTAAAACTCCTTAAACTTTACAAACATGAGAATGGGGTTGGACAGCTCGTCCAGCGAGGATGCCAGTGTGTGAATTTTTTGAAAATGTGGACTATCGGCGGGCAAACCTTCAGCTGCGAGCGCTTGCTTCAGCACGTAGGGCTGTACCAAATACACAAATGAACGGGTGTATATGTCCACCCCCATGAGCTTGGATTTTTTTTCGAAGGTAATGTCATTCTCCAGGTCGGTGAAATCAAAAACGCGGAGGTTGCCGCTTGTCTTACAATAGAGCGCATGTTTTCCCCTTCCCTGGTAACCGAGGGTGAGGTAGGCGTGATCCGGTGTTTCATAATAGGACGACACTACGGGATAGTCGCGTACATACTCCCAGACATGGGAGACGTTTTTATCCATCAATTCGGGATAAGTAAGGGTTTTGCTGCCAAAATCAATGCGCAGGTGGGGCTCAATGTGATCTTCCTTCACGCTGAAAATGGTATCGTATAAATTGCGGCGGTAAATGACAGTATGTGCATCTATGTACTGAAGCGGATGAATAATGGTCGCTTCAATATCAGCATTTTGGAAGGGAAAAAAACTATTTATTTTTTGCAGTTGGTTGTCGGCCAAAATCAGGTTGTCGTACTCATTGCCCCCAATGAAGGCATATCCCTCAGGCGTTTTTTCCATGTACAGAGCCGAGTAGCCGCTGATGGCTTTTTCAGCCAGGTACTTGCCAGAAAAGTCATAGCTGATGACAAAATAGCCATTGTCCAGCAGCAGGATTTCCTTTTTTTGCTCATCCAGGCTAAAATCCAGCAAAAATTCATACTCTCCGGGCCCGCGTCCCTTTTGGCCCACCTTAAACTGGTAGGTTCCATCTCTGTCGAAAACACTCAGGGTGTTGGCAGAAAAAATATCGCTCAACAAGATGAGGTCTTTGCTGAATTTAATCTTGGTAACTTTTCCTATTTGCGATTCCGTTGTGGTTTCCAGGGGCAAATACTCATAGGTATCCACCAAGTCCGAAAAACGCAGCTGCTGGCTGTGGTCAGGGTCAATTCTGATGGTGAAGAGACTTTGCTG
>RFHT01000111.1 GCA_003696835.1 Bacteroidota bacterium | reverse complement strand
TTTCCAGGTAGTCGCCCAGCTTGTGCAGCATGGGCGCACCGGTATCCCAGTAAGGAATGCCGTCGGCCGGGGTATGGCTCAGGTAAAAATCGCAGGTAGCACGGGCCGCCTTGAGGCACACGCTTTCCACAAAGGCTTTTTCACTAAAAGCCACAAACTGCTGCTCGTCCGCCGTATGCAGGTACTCCAGCAGCTCGGCAAAGCCGGTCATGGCCCAGGCCAGGCCGCGCGTCCAGGTGGTGTAGCCGCTAAAGCCTTGCTGGGCATTGGGGCAGCGATATTGGCCGTTGTTTACATTGAAAATGCTTTCGTGGTCGGTGCGCCCCCATTCGTCGTAGCGGTCGCGGCCCTCCCCATAGTATATGGAGTAGTTGGCCGTAGCAATAGCGTGCTGTACAGCGCGCTGCAGCAAACTCACCCGCGTGTCCTGTTCTTCCCACAGGGCATGGCCCAGCTCGTGGCTGATGAGCAGCACCCGCAGGGTGCGTATGGTATCCACAAATAAGGAATGGGGACCATTAAAGGAGTAAATGTAGCCGCCATCGGGCAGGGAAGTCCAGCGGCGGGCCTGCACGGCCCCCGAAAGCTTGAGCGCCAGCTCATAAAATTCCTGCTCCCATTCGTTATGAAGAATGCGGCCTTCCTTCATCAGGCGAAGCAGGTTGCCGTAGGTGCTCACATTGTTGAATCCGTGGTCGTGTACGCCAAAATGGCCCACGTGTGCGGCCATTTTCCTTCTGGTGGCTGTACGTGCATAGTCGAGTAGCTCGCTTTCGGCACTCACCTCGTACTGCAACAAGGCCGAACCATACAAAAACCCCTGGGTCCACTCCGTCCAGCCCCTACTGGTATATTTCCCGCCTGCGGTGAATACAGGCGCTCCCTTGCGCTCATCGTAATTTTGGGCAATGAGACGAATCTTTTCGCCGGATAATTTCCAGAATTGCTGTAGCTGTGCTGCTAAGTCAGCAATAGTGAGGCTGTTATCAATTTTCATAGGTAGGGTTTGGAGCGGGCCAGAAAGAAAAACAATATTCAAATTTACCTGTTCAGTCTGCCAGCTTCAATGAACATTTCCGCTCACCTATGGTACTTTTCCTGCATTTGCTGGCGAAAGCTGAGGGGAGAGCAGCCATTTTTTCTTTTAAAAATGCGGCAAAAATAGGAGGGGTCTTTGAAGTGGAGATGGTAAGCTATTTCTTTCTGAGTCATGGCAGAATAAAGCAGCAGACGCTTGGCCTCCAGCAAAATGCGGTTTAGGAGCAGCTCACCGGCCTTTTGCCCCAGCACCTGCTTGCACACCCTGTTGAGGTGGTCGGGGCTGATGTGCAGGGCATCGGCATAGAATTTTACCTGGTGCTGCAGGATGAAATGTTGCTCAATTAGCGACTGATAATGAGCTGCCAGGGCAACACTGCGGTCCTCATCCCGGCCGGAGTCCGGACTTTGCTGCTCATAGAGCCGCTCGCAATACAGCAGCAGAGCCTTCAAATACGAACGGGTAATTTCCCGGCTGCTGGGGTGAGCCTGCAGCTGGTCGATGCGAATGTTTTGCAGCACCCGCTCAATATAAGCCTGGTTTTCGGCTGTGAGATCAATAAAGGGCTGCTGACAAAAAGGGCTGAAAAAAGGCAAATGCGAAAGGGCCCTGTCGCCCGAGCGCTTGTGGTCCCAAAGCTGCTGGGAAAATGCCAGTACATAGCCGTGAAAAGGCAGCTGACTGCTGAGCAGGTGTACCTGCCCGGGACTGATGAAATGTATGCTGGGAGAAGCTACCGGGTAGGTTTGGAAGTCAATCATGTGCATCCCCTTGCCCTGAAAAAAGACGAAGATTTCAAAAAAATTGTGCCGGTGGGGAATGTCGGTTTTGATGGGCATGGCAGAAAGCCCCTCCTCCAGGGCAGCCTGGCTTTTGAAGGGATAAATCTGAAAATCCACCGCCTGTGCCCAGGAAGGTTGAGGAATTTCGTAGGTGGGAATGTGGTGGGTCATGGGTAAATATGCACCTGAAATTGTTCGCGCCCCGAAAGCAGGCCTGCGGGTGCCTGGCCATCCAGGAAAGTAAATATAGGAAAAAAGGCGCATTCAGACTGTGCGCTTTTTTGTCCAGGCAAGGAGCAGGCAGGAGTAGCCTTATTTCACATACACTACTCCCAGCACAAATCGTATTTCGTAGCGGTAGAAAGTTTCGGTGTCGGCAGTGGCAATTTGCAGGCGGGTTTGTCCCCGTTCATAGCGCAGGCGCAGCAAGCCTTCTACCTGCCAGCGCTCACCGGTATGGCATGCAAGCCCGGCAGCCAGGCTGGCCAGGGCGGCACTTCCTTTTTTGAGGGTGAGAAACTGTTGGGAGGGCGGGTCATAGAAGCGTTCGAGGTAATGGCCATAGCCTGCCCCGGCTTCAAACAAGGCCCTGAGCGTGCCCTGCCCGGCATAGCGCCTCAGCAGCAACTCCGGGGCCAGCAATTGGCTGCGGTAGCGGGCCTCGGCATGGTGGTGAACATAGCGGGTGTCGCTGCCGATACGCAGCCCTGCCATCCAGTGCCCTTTCCAGCGGTAAGCAGCAAATAGCGAAGGGGCAAGGGCCGTACGCCTCTGGTCGTAATTGCCGTAGGTGGGAACAGCCTGGCTGAAGCCCTGCCTGCCGGCTTCCTGGTAGTGAAAGCCAAGCTGGAGTCCGCCAGCCCATTGAGCTGAGGCAGGAACATACAGGGCGCAAAAGAGCAGGAGAAGCAGGGTGAATTGATTCATCAGATGTCGAGGGTTTTGAGGATGGCCTGCACCTCTTTGGCCCAAAGGTAATAGGCCATGGGCTGCAGGTGAATGCCATCGGTGGTGTAAAAGTCCGCCAAAAAGCCCTGGGGAGCCAGCTGGGGGTTGAGGTCAATATAAGGCAGTTGTTCTTCGGTAGCCAACTGCTTCAGTTGCTGGTTGAAGAGCAGAATGGCCTGGTTGCGCCTTTCGGCCTCGGGAATGTGAGCCCCCACCAGGGTTACAGCCTGCAATACGGGCTGAATGCCTGCTTGCTGCAGGCTCCGGAGGATGCTGCGGATGTTGTCCAGGGCCGAAACTTCACGCTGTGCCACCCAGATCTGGTCATTGGCACCCGCCATGAGGAAGCACACCCGGGGCGAAAGGGCCAGCACGTCCTGCTGCAGGCGATCCAGCATGCGTGCCGAGGTATCCCCTCCGCGCCCGCGGTTGAGCACGTCGGCACGTCCGAGCTCCTCATTCCAGTGGCCTGCGGCCGTAATGGAGTCGCCTAGCATAACGATGTTGATGGGCACGAGGCCATCCTGGCAGGCCAGCAGCAAGCAGCACAAGAGCAGGCAGAAGCGGGCAAGTGATTTCATACGGGGAGTTCGGATTGAGAATTTGGATAATGTTGTTTCACAGCGTTTTCAATGTGGGTAATGGTTTGGCTAGCCACCTGCTCCCACAGGAAGTGCTCCCGCACCAGGGCCAGAGAGCGCTGCTGCATGCGCTGCAGTTCCTCCCGGGGCAACTCAATGGCTTCGGTTATGGCTGTTTTCAGCAGGCGGGGTTCAGGGCCGGGCAGCAGCCAGCCGTTGCCCCGTATCTGCCGGGCCACAGCCCCCACATCGGTGCCGATAACGGCCAGGCCACAGGCCATGGCCTCCAGTATGACGTTGGGCATGCCCTCCGAATGGCTGGGACATACCAGCACCTCGCACTGGCGCAGCAGGGCCTGTACCTGCTGGTGGGTGCCCACAGGGCCGTGGAATATCAGGCTTGGATGCGAAATTTGCCGCTCCTCCGGGATGGGGCCAATGAAGTGAAACTCAAAGGGCAGGCCGTCTGCCTGCAGCAACTCTTCCAGTACAGCCAGCAGTTCCTCTATGCCTTTCCTCCTTTCATAGCGGCCCAGAAAAACAAATTTGCGGGGCCCGCTGCCAGCCTCTGAGGAGGCAGGGCTTGTATGCAGCCAGCTTTGCTCAATGCCCGCCGGAACTTCCAGGATACGGGATCGGCCCACTCCCAGGCCGGCAATGATGTCGCTGATTTTTCCCCCATAGGAAAACACATAGTCGGCATGCAGGGTATTCCACTTCACGGGGCCGCGCAGCAAGTGCTGGGCGAGGCGGGCTTTGAGGGAAGGAGGCCGCTGGTACATTTCGTAGCCGTGGAAATTGATGCCCACCGGCGGGCGAATGCCGTCTTGGTGTCGTTTTTTCAGCAGTTCCCAGCCCGCA